>NZ_JBFADP010000029.1:0-101359 GCF_040641415.1 Streptomyces sp. NPDC020875
CCACTTCCGCCGTCCGTGAGGAGGTGAGCCCGGAGGCCACCGACCCTCCCGACGCCACACAAGACCGCCCGCATACCGCCGGAGCAACGGTCACAACTTCAACAGCCCCGCCGGCGCCTGAGGCGCGAACACCCCGCCTGGCCACAGGCAACCCCCACACCAGGCGCCCGGCGCGCGAGGCGCGAGGCGCGAGGCGCGAACGGCCCCGCACGCCGCGAGGAACCCCCGCACCAGGCACCCGGGGCGCGCGAGGCGCAAGCAACCCGCCTGGCACAGGCAACCCCAGCACCAGGCGCCCCGACGCGGCGCACCCCACAGCGGGAGGCGCCCGTCGGAACCGATTCAGCAAAAGCGCGCGTCCTGGTTGGTGTGGAGTGTCAAGGTAACGCCGGGGTGCGGGTGCGAATCGCGGGAGGAGTGCTCCTCTGTACGCATCTGCTGATCGTCGGCTGGCTGACCCTCCGGCCGCTGGACGTGCCCTGGGTGGCCGCCGCGAATCTGGAGGTCTTCGCGGGGATCCGGGCCGATCTCGCCCTGGGTCCGGCGGAGGCGACGCGGCAGCTCGGCGGCGGGCTGCTGCTGCTCGCGCCGCTGGGTGTGCTGCTTCCGATGGCGGGTGGCAGTGTGGGCGCGTCGACTCTGGGTTCGCTGGTGCGGACGGTCGCGGCGGGTGCGCTGATCTCGCTCGGGATCGAGCTGTTGCAGACGGGCGTCGCGGGCCGGGTGATGGATGTGGATTCCCTGGTGCTGAACACGGCGGGGGTGGCGCTCGCGCATCTGCTGGTGGTCCCGGCCTGCCGGGCCCGTCTGCGGCGCGGCCGGGGCGAGCCGGTACGCCCGGTCGCGGGGGCCGGGTCCCCGCACGGGGCCTCCCGCCCTGTGGTCGTAGACGCCGCCCTCCCCGCGGAGGAGGGCCCGCAGGGGGCGACCCCGACGATTCCCAGGGTCGGGATCGCACCGTAGAGCGATGTTTTGTCCCCTCTGCGGGGGCGACTATGGAGGTGTTCTCGGGGCAGACGGTCCCGGGACACCGCATCGTCACTCTGCGAAGGAGCCCCTCATGTCCGCTCTGGTCCGCCCGCGTGAAGGCCGCATGATCGGTGGGGTGTGCGCGGCGCTGGCCCGGCGCTTCGGTACCTCCGCCACCACCATGCGGGTGGTCTTCGTGGCGTCGTGTCTGCTGCCGGGGCCGCAGTTCCTGGTCTACGCGGCGCTGTGGATCTTCCTGCCGAAGGAGAAGACGTCGCCTTCGGTGTCCTGGTGACCGTTTCGGGACCGGTCCTGGTGACCACTCCCGGTGACCGGGCCCGGTGACCGCTCCTGGTGATCACAACGGGGCGCGCCGCCGTCATCGCCGCGAGGCGTGACGGGGGCGCGCCCCGCTGCTGTGTGCCGCCCGAGGGGGAAGAGACGGCGAGGGGAACCGGCCCGACCGGAGGGCCGGGCGGTCAAGGGGTCATGGGGAGACCCGTCAGACGAGGCCGCCGGGCAGTCCGCCGCCGGGCAGCGCGCCGCCGATCGGCAGCCCGCCGAGGAGCCCGCCGATCGGGTCGCCGCCGCCGAGCAGGTCCCCGGTGAGGACGCGCTGGCCGGCGCCCTGGAGGGTGCCGGGCAGGGTGCTGGCGCTCTCCGTGAGGGCGTTCTGCGCGCCGCCGAGGGATTCGGGGGCGCCCGTGGGGAGCTGGGTGAGGGCCTCCTGGACGGGCAGGACGCTGGAGACGGAGTCGAGGGAGGTCGCCGAGTCGGAGACGACGGCCTCCGCGGAGGCGGAGCCCGCGGCTGCCGCGGCGAAGGCGACGCCGAGGGCGGCGACACCGAGGGACTTGACGGCGGACTGCTTCATCAGGGGTGTGTCCTCGCGATGGGGAACGGGGGTGTTGCGGGTCCGGCACCCGGCCGTTCGTACCGGGCCGGGGGCCGGGCCGTGCCGCGCCGGAGTGACCGGGCACGGCGGGCGGCTCCGCAAGCTAGCCATGCCGCGCGGTGCGAGGCAAACACCCCGGGGCGGCCGGGTGTCCGCCGTTCCGGGCCGTCGCGGGACTCGTACGATCAGCTGTTCCCGGCGGTGGAATCGCTGGTCGTGGCGGTCTGACGGAACAGCCATTCGGATTTCAGCTCGGCGTAGCCGGGCTTGATCACGTCGTTGATCATCGCGAGTCGTTCATCGAAAGGGATGAACGCGGACTTCATCGCGTTGACGGTGAACCACTGCAGATCGTCGAGCGTGTATCCGAAGGTGTCGGTCAGCAGCTCGAACTCCCGGCTCATGCTGGTGCCGGACATCAGCCGGTTGTCGGTGTTGACGGTGGCCCGGAAGTGGAGCTTGCGGAGCAGTCCGATGGGGTGTTCGGCGTAGGAGGCGGCGGCGCCGGTCTGGAGGTTGGAGGTGGGGCAGAGTTCGAGCGGGATCCGCTTGTCGCGGACGTACGCGGCGAGTCTGCCGAGCTGGACGGTGCCGTCGTCGGCGACCTTGATGTCGTCGATGATGCGTACGCCGTGGCCGAGCCGGTCGGCGCCGCACCACTGGAGGGCCTGCCAGATGGACGGCAGCCCGAAGCCCTCGCCCGCGTGGATGGTGAAGTGGTTGTTCTCCCGCTTGAGGTACTCGAAGGCGTCGAGGTGGCGGGTGGGCGGGTAGCCGGCCTCGGCGCCCGCGATGTCGAAGCCGACGACGCCCTGGTCGCGGTAGCGGTTGGCGAGTTCGGCGATCTCCAGGGCGCGGGCGGCGTGCCGCATGGCGGTGAGCAGGGCACCGACCCGGATCCGGTGTCCGGCCTCGCGGGCGGTCCGCTCGCCCTGCCGGAAGCCCTCGTTGACGGCTTCGACGACCTCTTCGAGGGTGAGTCCGGCTTCCAGGTGCTGTTCGGGGGCGTAGCGGACCTCCGCGTAGACGACGCCGTCGGCGGCCAGGTCCTCGGCGCACTCGGCGGCGACCCGGACCAGGGCGTCCCGGGTCTGCATCACGGCGCAGGTGTGGGCGAAGGTCTCCAGATAGCGTTCGAGGGAGCCGGAGTCGGCGGCTTCCCGGAACCAGGTGCCGAGTTTGTCGGGCTCGGTCTCGGGGAGTCCGGTGTAGCCCGTCGCGTGGGCGATGTCGACGATCGTGCCGGGACGCAGTCCGCCGTCGAGGTGGTCGTGGAGGAGCACCTTCGGAGCGCGGCGGATCTGGTCCGCGGTGGGCGTGATGAGAGTCTGGCTCGTCATCTCCGCACTGTACGGCCTTGGGCCCTACGCGCGTAGAAGTCGGCGGGCGGATATGTAACAGTGATCGCGCGGACGGGTGGCGTACACCCCCACTTCTGAGACTGTTCTGCCGTGACACACCAAGCGCAGCCCCTGCGGAGGGGGCGTACGGACGGTCGCACGGCGACCGCGGCGAGGCGGACGGCCAGGCTGGGCCGGGCGTACGGGGGCCTGCGGGCGTCCGGAGCGGCCAGCGGCGGGGTCGGGGCCGGGATCGGCGGGGTGGTGCTGGTCCTGCCGGACGGCGCTCCCGAGTCGAACCGGGGACGCTCCCCATGGGCGCACCTGGCGGCGCTGCCACTGGGCCGGGCGCTGGCGCGGGCGGGGCGCGCGGAGGGTCTTCTGGTACTCCCGGTGCACTACTCGGGCCGGGGCTGGAACGGTACGCGGGCGCAACTCGCCGTGGACACGGCGTGGGCGGCGGACGAGGTGGTACGGCGGTACGGCGATGTGCCCGTATGTCTCGCCGGGCTCGGGCTCGGGGGGCGCGCGGCGCTGAGGGCGGCGGGGCACTCGGCGGTCGCCTCGGTACTGGCGATGGCGCCGTGGCTCCCGGCGGAGACGGAGGGACCGGCGGGCGGCGAAGGTGTCGACGGCGGGGGCGGTGGGGTCGGGGAGAGGGACGGGTGCGGTGCACCGGAGCCGGTGAAGCAGTTGGTGGGGCGGCAGGTGATGATCGTCCACGGTACGAACGACGAACGGTCGTGCCCGGACCGGTCGTACCGGCTCGCGGAGCGGGCGAAGAAAACGAACCGCGACATATGCCGGTTCGAAGTGCATACGGACGGGCACGCGCTGCGGCAGCACCATGCGGAGGTGATGGCGCTGGCGGTGGACTTCGTGATCGGGTCGCTCTTCCCGCAGCCGTTCTCGCGCCCGGTCGCGGACGCGTTGGCGGCGCCGCCGCCGCTGGGGTTGCGGATGCCGCTGGCGGCGGGCTTCGGCAAGTCCCTCCGCCATTAGCCTGCGGCTCGCTCGGGGGTTCCCGGCCTCGCCGTGATCCTTGCCCGGGAGTCCCGCGCGCGGCCCGTCTGGTCTTGTCGCCTTGACTCTCCGGGGCACCGCCCACTACCCGGGCTCGCCCGGCAGCCTGGTGTTGTTCGCGGTCCGCGGCCCGTGGCTGGCTGTTCGCGCAGTTCCCCGCGCCCCTAAATGCTCTCCCCGGCCTCGCCCCTGGAAAAAGGGGCCCGACTCTCTGCGAGGGCGGTCGGGAAGGCAACCCAGGGGCGCGGGGAACTGCGCGACAAGCCAGCCACCGGGCCGCGGGCGCGACGGATACACCGGCCCGGCAGGGCAGACGGCGTGGGCGATGCCCCGGAGAGCCAAGGCCCTGGGGGTCCCCCCAGCGCCGAAGGCATAGGGGGCGGAACCGTGCGACAAGGCACCCACCGGGCCGCAGGCGCGGGCGATGCACCGGCCCGGCAGGGCAGACCGCGCGGGCGGCGCCCCGGAGGGCCGAGGCACAGGGGGCGGAACCGTGCGACAAGGCACCAACCCGGCCGCCGCGGCCCGTCGCGAGCCGGTTCGTACAGGCGTAGAACTCGGGCTCGTACATCCTCCGTAGGCCGCGCGGGAGATTCCGGAACGTACCCGGAGCCGCCCTTGCGCGA
The DNA here is from genome assembly GCF_040641415.1 of Streptomyces sp. NPDC020875. NCBI lineage: Bacteria > Bacillati > Actinomycetota > Actinomycetes > Kitasatosporales > Streptomycetaceae > Streptomyces > Streptomyces sp. NPDC020875. The sequence continues at coordinate 4,854 of NZ_JBFADP010000029.1, forward strand.
GTTCGGCCCGGCGACGTATGCCAGCCTCACGAGAACGGGGAGACGTATGCCGAACGAGGAACTGCAATCGTGCCGGGACACCCGCCACAGCATGTCCACCGGAGCGGGAGCCGATGTACAGCGGCGGCTGGAGATGCTGGTACGGGATTTCCGCAGCAGCCATCCGCCGATGCCGGTGGTCGTCCTGCACGCCGAGGACGCCCCGGCCCGGACGGCCGCCGCCGCCGTCGGCGGCGCCGACGCGCCTCCGGATCCGGCGGAGCAGGTCGTTCAGCTGGTGAGGGAGTTGCATACGAGTCATGACGTGCACGGCTCGCGCTGTGCCGTCGCCGCCGACGCGCGGGCGGAGCCGACCGAGGTCCGGCGGGCCGCCGGGCTGGTCCGGGATCTCGGGAATCCCCGGCGGTGGGACGGGCGGCGCGCCCAGTACCGCCGCTATTCCTTCCCCCGGGTCCGGCTGGTGCACGCCATCGAGAACGCCGTCAACGCGCTGGCCGAGGACCAGCCGGACCCGGCACCGTACAACTACCCCTATGCCGCGCAGAGCCTGCTCGACCAGCTCGCCCGGCAGCGCTGGCGGCCCGGGGGCTCGTCCCGGTGGAGCGACCGGCTGCGGCTCTTCGACATGGCGCACATCCTGCCGATGAGCCTGGTCGCGGTGGTCGGCGCGCTGATCGCCCGCGCGGACTGGCTGATCGCACTCGCCTCGGGCGTGGGGTTTCTGCTGTTTCTGGTTCTGCTGGACAATGTGCTGCCCGGGCGGGCGCCGTTGTTCCTGTGGTTACGCCGGGAGAGCCGCTGGTTCCTGACCACGACCTTCCTCCGCGCCGCCTCACCCGGCCAGCCCACGGACTTCTCCCTGGTCAGGCCGGTCCGGTCCTGGAAGGCCATCGCGGCCCGGGCGCACGAGGTCGCGGAGGCGCTGAAGACGGGCGACGACTTCCAGCTCCAGCTGTACGTGCTGGCGCTCTGCGAGGACCTGCGGGACAACCACCGCCGCTGGAGCTGGGACCTGCGCGGCTTCAAACGCCCCCGCCCGCCCGTCCTGTTCATCCCGAAGGCGACCGCCGAGAACGGCGGTATCGAACTCATCAAAGCCGTCAGCGACGTCCGCAGCCGCCGCAGCGAACTCGACCCCCTCCTGATCGTCGCCGCCGTACAACCCACCGACGTAGCCCGGCTGCAACGCAGCGTCGTCCAGGACGCCGACACCTCCGCCTGGACCTGGTACCAGGAATGGGGCCGCAACCTGCGGGCCGGACAGTCCCCCAGCCGCGCCCTCGCCGAACTCCCCTGGGTCATCAAAGTCCCCATCCGCCCCGACCGGCTCACCACCCGCGACGACGGACGCCACGACTGCGTCCGCGCCACCGCCCGCCCCACCGCCGCCCGAATCCTCTGGTCCGTCCACGCCCTCATCCTCGTCACCGCACTCCTCGCGGGCGCGGTCGCCTTCCGCGCCCACGAACTGGCCGACGAGTTCTGCGACAGTTCGCCGCTCTCCGCCAACCGGGATACCGAGCGGGTGGAGACGAAGGGTGTGCGGGGTGCCGAGTGCATAGGCATCGCCACCGGCGACGTCCGCTTCTCCAACTGGCTGAAGCGGGGCAATGAACCGGCCGAGTCGGCGGCGTCGCCCTCCTGGACCCTGGCGACGCTGGAGAAGCTGATCCGGGAGGAGAACAAGAAGGTGCTCGAAAACCACTCGGGCAACTACGTCACCATCGTCTACGCGGGCCCCCTCAGCTCCGCCTCCCCGGAGAACGCCTCCCCGGTGAAGGGCATCGAGGAGTTGGCGGGCGTCTACGTCGCCCAGCGGGCGATCAACGAGGAGAAGGGTCTGACCCGGCTCCGGGTGCTGATCGCCAATGGCGGCCCGGATATGCGCCACCAGATAGACATGGCGGAGTCGATCGCCCGCTACGCCCGTCGTGACCCGACCCTCGTCGGCGTCGTCGGTATCGGGCGCAATCTCACCACCAGCAAGGATGTCGCGGCCATTCTCAAGAAGGCCGAACTTCCGGTGATCTCCGGTACCAATTCCTCGACCCAGCTGCCCACGACGCACGCCAACTGGTTCAGTCTGGCCGCACCTGACGAGTGGCAGGCCGCACAGCTCGGACTGATCGCCCGCCAGCTCCGTGACCCGGCGAAGAAGACGGAGTACGCGCTCGTGCTCGCCCGCGACACCGAGAACACTCCGGACGAGTACACCAAGCAGCAGGCCCGGTTCGGGGGCGAGATGCTGGTTCGGGAGAAGTTCACACCGCTGAAGAGCGAGACCTACAAAGTCGGTCCTGGTGGTGCCAATCTGCGGGAGCCCAGCCAGAAGTTCTGCCGGGGCGACAAGGTTCCTTCGGTGATCTACTTCGCGGGCCGGGCCGAGGACGCGAGCGCGCTGACGTCCGCCCTCCGCGACGAGCAGGGCTGCGCCGACAAGAACATCTCCGTCCTCACCGGCGACGACGTCTCCAAAGAGGACTTCACCCCGGACGGGGACGGGAGTATGCCGTCGAACGTCACGCTCTACCACTCGACGCTGGCCCAGCTGGCGGAGAAGGGGGATACGGACTTCTACGAGAACGGCAAGGACTATCTTCCGGTTTCGGGAGACAAGAACGCCTGGGCCGGACCGAAAGCGGACGCGCTGGCGAACGGGCAGACCGCTTTGTCCCATGACGCCACCTGGACCCTGTACCGGGCGGCCAGTGACTCCGGAGTCGTCCAGAGCCGGGCGGCGACCTGGGTGAATCTGCGGGCGCAGAAGATCCCGAAGATGGCGACGGGCGAGATCGACTTCACGACGGCGCCGCCCAAGTCGGAGCGGAGGGGCCACAGCATCGTGCTGAACCAGGTACGGCGCGGGGAGGACGGCAAGCCCGAGATCCACGAGTTGTGCGCCCGGCCCGCCGGGAACACCACCCCCCTGACCGTCGGGGAGTGCGCCATCCCCGCGCCGTAGCCCCGCACGGTCACGGCTCGCACGGTCACGGCTCGCGCGGAATCAGCTGCCCCCGGCGCGACAGCAGGAACTTCTTGAACGCCGCGACCGGGGGCGTGTCCACATGGCCGTCGCGCCAGGCGAGGCCGATCTCCCGGACCGCCCTCGGTGCCGTGACCGTGAGTTCGACGACTCCGGGGCGGGGCACCGCGGGCGGCGGCAGCAGGGCCACGCCGAGGCCCGCCGCCACCAGGCCGCGCAGGGTCTCCGCCTCCTCGCCCTCGAAGGCGATCTTGGGGGTGAAGCCCGCCTGGGTACACAGGTCGTCGGTGATCCGGCGGAGCCCGTAGCCGGGTTCGAGGGTGACGAAGACGTCGTCGGCGGCTTCGGCGAGGCGGATCCGGCGGCGTCCGGCGAGCCGGTGGTCGTCGGGGACGACGAGCCGCAGGCGCTGTTCGTCGAGGCGCCGGGAGACGAGGTCGGGGGCGTCGGGCACCGGTGAGGTGAGGCAGAGGTCGAGTTCGCCGGTACGCAGTCCGCCGAGCATGGCCTCGCCGTAGTTCTGGACGAGGGTGAACCGCACCTTGGGATGGTCGGCGCGGAAGGCCCGCAGGAGTCCGGGGACGGTCTCGGAGCCCATGGTGTGGAGGAAGCCGAAGGCGACCCGGCCCGCGTGGGGGTCGGCATCGGCCCGTACGGCCTCGGCGGCCCGTTCGACCTCGGCGAGGGCGCGTTCGACGGAGTCGAGGAACGTACGGCCCGCGGGGGTGAGGGAGACCGTACGACCGCGCCGGTCGAAGAGGGTGACGCCGAGGTCGCGCTCCAGCCGGACCATCGCCCGGGAGAGCGTCGACTGGGGGACGCCGGTCTCCTGTGCGGCCCGGGTCACATGCTCGTGCCGGGCGACTTCCGCGAAGTACGCCAGCCTCGGGACGAGCCGCATCAGCAGCGCCGAGATGTCTTCTGTGTCACTGACATGTGACAGCCGACGCTCTGAACTGTGTTCATGCACCATAGGAACGATTATCCGCGTTCTATGCATTGGACGCATGAAAAAGCCGGCCGTAGGTTCGAGTCATGCCTGCCGCCAGTACCGAGGCGTCCGCTCCCGCAGCGGGCGCCCTCGCACCAGAACCGTCCCCGACTCCTGTTCCCGAGCAGCTCGCCCCCGGGCAGCCCGGCTACCGCCGGATGAGCTTCGCGCTCTTCGCCGCCGGTGTCGCGGCCTTCGCCCTCCTCTACTCCACGCAGGCACTGCTGCCCGCCGTCTCCGCCGACTTCGGTGTGACGGCGTCGGCCGCGAGCTGGACGGTCTCGGCCTCGACCGGCGCGCTCGCCCTCTTCGTACTGCCGCTGAGCGCCCTCTCGGAGCGCTTCGGCCGCCGCACCCTGATGACCGTCTCGCTGACGGTCGCCGTCGCCATCGGTCTGCTGGTGCCGCTGGCGCCGAACCTGGAGACCCTGATCGCGCTGCGGGCCCTCCAGGGCGCGGCCCTGGCGGGTGTCCCCGCCTCGGCGATGGCGTATCTCGCGGAGGAGGTACGGCCCCGGGCGCTGGTCGCCGCGATCGGACTCTTCGTCGCGGGCAACAGCGTCGGCGGGATGAGCGGCCGGATCGTCACCGGCTGGGCCGCGCAGTTCGGCGGCTGGCGGCTGGGGCTGGCCGCGGTCGGCGTCCTGGCGCTGCTCGCCGCGGTGGCCTTCCGGCTGCTGCTGCCCCGGCCGCGCCGGTTCGCCCCGGCGCCGCTGAGCCCGCGGGCGATCGGTTCGACGGTACGCGGTCATCTGGCGAACCCGCTGCTGATCCGGCTGTACGCGATCGGCGCGCTCTTCATGACGGTCTTCGGCGCGGTCTACACGATGGTCGGCTACCGGCTGACGGAGGAGCCGTTCGGGCTGCCGCCGGGTGTGGTGGGCTCGGTCTTCCTGGTCTATCTCGTCGGTACGGTGTCGTCGGCCACGTCCGGTCGGCTGGTGGCCCGGCTCGGGCGGCGCGGGGCGCTGTATCTGGCGGTGGTCACCACGGCGGCGGGTCTGCTGCTGACCCTGCTGGCGTCGCTGGTGGCGATGCTGCTGGGGCTGGTGCTGATCACGGCCGGGTTCTTCGCCGGGCACGCGGTCGCGTCGTCGGCGGTGAGCCGGGCGGCGAAGACGGGCCGGGCGCAGGCGTCGGCGCTGTACCAGTCGGCGTACTACATCGGCAGCAGCGTCGGCGGCACGCTGGGCGCGATCGCGTTCCACTCCGGCGGCTGGGCGGGCACGGTCGTCCTGGGGCTGCTGGCGGTCGCGGGTGTCGTCTCGATCACCGCGTACGGGAGCTGGGCGGCGCGGGTCGAGCAGCGCACCCTGGTGGTGGCGGGCGCCCCGGCCCGCTGACGCGCGAGCAGGCGGTACGAGCACTCGGACCCGGGCCGGAAGGCCCGGGTCCGACGCGTGTACGGGCGGCCCGCCCGACGCCTCGTCCGGCTCGCGCCGGGCCCTTCGTTCTCAGGACACGACGCCACAACCCGGTTGATCACCTGACTCCGTACCAGAACCGAGACATTCCCCCTACAACTTCCGCACCGTTCCCCCCGTCTCCTTTACTGAACCGGCCAAGGGGGCCGGGTGGACGAAGAGAACAAAAGGGGGGGCCGACGATGGCCAAGGCACGCGGGCGCGCGGGGATCGTACTCGGACTGGCGGGGATGCTCGTACCGCTGACGACGGCGCTGGGCGCGGGGAGCGCGCAGGCCGCCCCCGCGTGCACGGCGAAGGCGGGGCCGCACCAGAAGCAGGCGGAGAAGTTCCTGGGTCTGAAGGTGGACGGCAAGCAGTCCACCGCTGACTGCAAGGCGATCCGCGCCTTCCAGCAGCGGCACGAGATCAGCCCGGCGCAGGGGTACGCGGGCACGGTGACCTGGCGGACCATGAACACGATGCTCCAGCAGCGGGCCGCCGGGACGAACCCGAACAAGGCGGGGACCTGTCCGACGAACAAGGGCCGGATCGCCTGTGTCGACCTGACCCGGCAGCTGAGCTGGATCCAGGACGGCAAGAAGCTGGTCTTCGGGCCGGTCGCGGTGCGCACCGGGCGGGACGGGGCGGAGACCAGAACCGGTCTGAAGAAGGTCTACTTCCGGAACATCGACCACTTCTCCAGCCTGTACAAGGTGCCGATGCCGTACGCGCAGTTCTTCGACGGCGGTCAGGCGTTCCACTCGGTCACCAAGTCGGTGTGGAGCCCGCCGGGCTCGATGGGGTGCGTCAACATGACGCCCAACGCGGCGAAGAACTACTGGAAGCTGCTCAGGAACGGTGACGATGTCTTCGTCTGGGGCCGGAAGCCCGGAACCTGAGTCCGTTGTCAGTCCCCTCCTGTAGGTTCCGCAGTACTGGAGCCGATGGGTACAGGGGTGGACCCGATGAGTGATCTGGCAACAACGGACGGTGAGGACCGCACCGACGCCAAGGCGCTGGAGGCGGAGCTGGAGCGGTATCGCCGGGAGCTGACCGGCTACTGCTACCGGATGCTCGGGTCCTCCTTCGAGGCCGAGGACGCCGTGCAGGACACCATGGTCCGGGCCTGGCGGAGTGTGGAGAAGTTCGAGGGGCGTTCGTCGCTGCGGTCCTGGCTCTACCGGATCGCGACGAACGTCTGCCTCGACGCTCTGAACGCGGGGAACCGCCGGGCCAGGCCGATGGATCTCTCGGGTCCGACGCCGGTGGCGCAGGCGCAGCTGACCGCCCGCCCGGAGGCGACCTGGCTGGAGCCGGTACCGGACGGGCGGGTGCTGCCGCAGGCCGGGGACCCGGCGGACACGGCGGTCCAGCGGGAGACGATCCGGCTGGCGTTCGTGGCCGCGCTCCAGCATCTGCCGCCGAAGCAGCGCGCGGTGCTGATCCTGCGGGAGGTGCTGTCGTGGAAGGCGGCCGAAGTCGCCGAACTGCTGGGGACCTCGGTCGCCTCGGTGAACAGCGCGCTCCAGCGGGCCCGGGCGACGCTCGCGGAGTCCCCGCCGGCGGCCGGTGACGCGGCCGATCCGCTGGACGAGGAGCAGCGCGAGCTGCTGGAGCGCTATGTCGCCGCCTTCGAGGGGTACGACATGGAGGCGCTGACGGCCGTCCTGCACGACGACGCGACGCTCTCCATGCCGCCGTACGACCTCTGGCTCCAGGGGCACGAGAACATCGTGGGCTGGATGCTGGGTGTCGGTTCGGTCTGCCGCGGTTCGCGGCTGGTTCCGACGGTGGCCAATGGGATGCCCGCCTTCGCGCACTATCACGAGGCGGAGGACGGCAACGGTCATGTGCCGTGGGCGCTGATGGTGATGGACATCCGCGACGGCAAGATCGCGGGGATCAACTCCTTCCTGGACACGGCCCGCTGGTTCCCGTTGTTCGGGCTGCCGGAGCGGCTGGAGCCGGTGGACGCGAAGCCCGGGAACGACACCGTTTAGTCCGGGCGGGACGGGCGGGCGAGGGCGCCCAGGCCGACGAGGTGCAGCAGGGCACCGAGTTCGGCCGGGGCGTCGCGCAGCCGGAGTTCGCAGCCGAGGCGGCGGGCGGTGAGATGGAGCCGGGCGACCGCGTCGACGGCGGTCAGATCGGCCCTGGTCAGTTCGCGTACGTCACAGACCGCCTCGGTGGGGTCGCCGTCGTCGCGGCGGGCGCCGAGTTTGGCGGTCAGCTCGGCGCAGAGCCGGGGCACGTCGTCGGGCCTGACCCGTCCGGTGATCCTGACGACCACGGGTTCGGCGGTGCTGGTGGTTATGGGCGTGCTGGGGCACATGGATCGCGGTTCCCCGTTCCGTCGGTCCGGCGCTGTCGGGTGGTGCCTGTCGCTGTATGGACCGGGGGCCCGGCCGATTCTCATCGGCCGGGCCCTTCGGTGTGCCATGACGGGCGCCACACCGGGTGGGTGCGGCGGCGGGGACGGCCGCGGTCAGGCGATGCGGTCGAGGACGATCGGGGCCGGGGTGAAGGCGGTGCCCTCGGGGGCGATGTCGTACGCGGCGGTCAGCGGCTCCAGCGCGTAGTCGAACTTCTCCGGGGTGTCCGTGTGCAGGGTCAGCAGGGGCTGACCGGCGGTGACGGTGTCGCCGGGCTTGGCGTGGAGTTCGACTCCGGCCCCGGCCTGTACCGGGTCCTCCTTGCGGGCGCGGCCGGCGCCGAGCCGCCAGGCGGCGAGGCCGATGTCGTAGGCGTCGAGGCGGGTGAGGACGCCGGTGGCGGGGGCGGTGACGACATGCCGCTCCCGGGCGGTGGGCAGTTCGGCGTCGGGGTCGCCGCCCTGGGCGCTGATCATGCGGCGCCAGACGTCCATCGCGGAGCCGTCGGCGAGGGCCTTCGCCGGGTCGGCGTCGGGCAGTCCGGCGGCGGTGAGCATCTCCCGGGCGAGGGCGAGGGTCAGTTCGACGACATCGGCGGGGCCGCCGCCCGCGAGGACCTCGACGGATTCGCGGACCTCCAGCGCGTTGCCCGCCGTCAGGCCGAGGGGGGTGGCCATATCGGTGAGGAGGGCGACGGTGCGGACTCCGCTGTCGGTGCCGAGGGCGACCATGGTGGACGCCAGTTCGCGGGCGTCGTCGAGGTTCTTCATGAAGGCGCCGGAGCCGACCTTGACGTCGAGGACGAGGGAGCCGGTGCCCTCGGCGATCTTCTTGGACATGATGGAGGAGGCGATCAGGGGGATGGCCTCGACGGTGCCGGTGACGTCCCGCAGGGCGTAGAGCTTCTTGTCGGCGGGGGCGAGGCCGTCCCCGGCGGCGCAGATCACGGCGCCGGTGGTGTCGAGGACGTGCAGCATCTCCTCGTTGGAGAGCAGGGCCCGCCAGCCGGGGATGGACTCCAGCTTGTCGAGGGTGCCGCCGGTGTGGCCGAGGCCCCGGCCGGAGAGCTGGGGTACGGCCGCGCCGCAGGCGGCGACCAGCGGGGCCAGCGGGAGGGTGATCTTGTCGCCGACGCCGCCGGTGGAGTGCTTGTCGGCGGTGGGGCGGCTGAGGGTGTCGAAGCTCATCCGCTCGCCGGAGGCGATCATCGCGGCGGTCCAGCGGGCGATCTCGGTCCGGTTCATCCCGTTCAGCAGGATGGCCATGGCCAGGGACGACATCTGTTCGTCGGCGACGGCGCCCCGGGTGTAGGCGTCGATGATCCAGTCGATCTGCTCGCCGGAGAGTTCGCCTCGGTCCCGCTTGGTGCGGATGACGGAGATGGCGTCCATGGGGTGTTCCTCCTGTGGTGCGGTTGTGGTGCGAGGGGAGCACGGCGGGTGGCCGCCGGGTCCCGTGGTGTACGGCGGCCGGTCCCCGGCCGGGAAACGAGGCGGCCCCTCCGCCGGGTTCCGGTGGAGAGGCCGTCGCTTGTTCAGGCGAGGTGGGCCGGGCCGAAGGGCTGCGGCAGCAGTTCGGCCAGGGTCACGATGCCCCCGGGGGTGTCCAGGAGCAGTTCGGGGCCGCCGAACTCGTGGAGCAGCTGACGGCACCGGCCGCACGGCACCAGGCTGCCGCCCGCGCCGTCGACACAGCTGAAGTGGGTCAGCCGCCCGCCGCCGGTGAGCTGGAGCTGGGAGATCATGCCGCATTCGGCGCAGAGGGAGAGGCCGTAGGAGGCGTTCTCCACATTGCAGCCGGTGACGGTACGGCCGTCGGTGGTCCGGGCGGCGGCCCCGACCGGGAAGCCGGAGTAGGGGACGTACGCGTGGGTCATGGCCTCGCGGGCCCGGCCCCGCAGGGTCTCCCAGTCGAAGGCGTCCGGGGTGCCCCCGGGGCCCGGCGGGTGGTCGCCCGCCGGGCCGCCGGGAGCCGGGGCCGTCATTTGCCCTGGCCCTTTCGGTAGCGCATACCGTCGGCCTTGGGCATTCGCAGGCGTTGCGCGGAGAGCGACAGCACCAGCAGGGTGACGATGTACGGGGTCGCGGTGACGAACTCGGTGGGCACGGTGTCCGTACCGAGGTACCAGACCAGGACGAGGGCCGCGATCACGGCACTGGCACCGGCCTGGACGAGCGACTTGCGGTAGTACTTCCAGATCGCCAGCGCCACCAGGCCGATGACCAGGGCCAGCAGCAGGGCGTGTACGGACTGGCCGCCGTTGCGGAGCTGGAGGGCGTCGGAGTAGCCGAAGAGGCCCGCGCCCATGGCGAGTCCGCCGGGCCGCCAGTTGCCGAAGATCATCGCGGCGAGGCCGATATAACCCCGGCCGCCGGTCTGGCCCTCGTTGTAGATGTGCGAGGTGACCAGGGAGAGGAAGGCGCCGCCGAGGCCCGCCATACCGCCGGAGATGATCACCGCGATGTACTTGTACTTGTAGACGTTGACGCCGAGGGACTCGGAGGCGATCGGGTTCTCGCCGCAGGACCGCAGGCGGAGGCCGAAACCGGTCTTCCAGAGCACCAGGAACGTACCGACGAAGAGCAGGATCGCCACGATCGTCAGCAGCGACACATTGGTGACCAGGCCACCGAGGATGCCCGCCAGGTCCGAGACGAAGAACCACTCCTTCTTCTCGATGGTGCGGAAGAGATCGGAGAGTCCGGGCAGGGTGACCGTGCCGATGTCGTCGGACGGTGGTGACTGCTTGGGGCTGCCGCCCTTCGCGGACGCCTCGCCGCTGTTGAACCAGAGCTTGGCGAAGTAGCTGGTGATCCCGAGCGCGAGGATGTTGATCGCGATACCGGAGATGATGTGGTCGACACCGAAGGTGACGGTGGCGATGGCGTGCAGGAGTCCGCCGAACATGCCGCCGAGGACGCCCGCGAGGACACCGATCCACGGATCGGTCTGCCAGCCGGCCCAGGCACCGAAGAAGGTGCCGAGGATCATCATGCCTTCGAGGCCGATATTGACGACGCCCGCGCGTTCGGCCCACAGACCGCCGAGACCGGCCAGGCCGATCGGGACGGCGAGCGAGAGCGCGGCGCTGATCTGGCCGGACGAGGTGATGTCCTGGGCGCCGGAGATCACCCGGACCGCCGAGAGGGCGATCAGGGCGCCCGAGATGATCAGCAGGACCATCGGGAAGGAGAGCCGGGTGCGTCCGCTCTTGCCGCCGACCTTGGGCGCGGCGGGCGGCGGAGTCGTGGTCGCCGTGGCGGTCACGCCGACACCTCCTTCTTGTCGGTGTTGCCGTTGCCGTTGTTGCCGTCGCCCGCGGCCCGCGCCTGGGCGGCGAGCCGGGCTCCGACCTGCCGCTGCTGGCGCTTGAGGCCGTACCGGCGGACCACTTCGTACGCGATGACGACACAGAGCACGATGACGCCCTGGATGACGCCGACGATCTCCTTGTCGTACCCCTGGAACTCCAGCTGGCCGCTGCCGCGCTCCAGGAAGGCCCAGAGCAGGGCGCCGAGCGCGATACCGACCGGGTGGTTGCGGCCGAGCAGGGCGATGGCGATACCGGTGAAGCCGATGCCGACCGGGAAGTCGCCGCTGTACTCGTAGCTGTCGTTGAGCAGGGTCGGCATGCCGACGAGTCCGGCGGCGGCGCCGGAGATCAGCATGGACGTGACGACCATCTTCTTCACGTTCACACCGCTGGCCTGGGCGGCGGAGCCGGACTGGCCGACGGTCCGCAGATCGAAGCCGAACCGGGTACGGGCGAGGGTGAACCAGTAGGCGACCCCGACGATCACCGCGATCACGACGAAGCCCCAGATCGGGTCGGGCTTGGTCGGGAACTCGAAGAAGTGCGAGGACTCCGGGATCGGCTTGGTGGAGATCTTGGTCCCGGCCTGGTCGAGGTGGCCGAGCCTGCCCTGCTGGAGCAGATAGCCGATGATCGCGGTGGCGATCGCGTTGAGCATGATCGTCGAGACGACCTCGCTCACCCCGCGGGTGACCTTGAGGACACCGGCGATACCGGCCCACATGGCGCCGACCAGCATGGCGCAGAGCATGATCAGCGGGACCTGCACCGGGCCGGGCAGGGTGAGGGCGCCGCCGAGGGCGGCGGCGAAGAAGGCCGCGAGCCGGTACTGGCCGTCGACACCGATATTGAACAGGTTCATCCGGAAGCCGACGGCGACCGCGATACCGGCCAGGTAGTACGTCGTGGCCTTGTTGATGATGTAGACCTGGCTGTCCGACTTGGTGCCGTAGTCGAACATGATGCTGAAGGCGTTGAACGGCTCCTTGCCGGTCGCGGCCAGTACCAGCGCCGTGACCAGGAAGGCGACGACGATCGCCAGCAGGGGGGCGGCGAGCCCCAGGAGCACCCGCTCCTTGTCGAACTTCTTCATCGGTCCTCTCCCCCGTCGGTGTCGCGCCCGGCGGCGGGGGTCTCGCCGGCGGCCGACGGCCCGCCGTCGTCGGTGTGCTCCAGATGGCCGCTGGCCGCGCCGGTCATGGCCGAGCCCAGCTCCTCCGGGGTGATGGTGGCGGGGTCGGCGTCCGCGACCAGCCGGCCCCGGTACATCACCCGGAGGCTGTCGGAGAGCCCGATCAGCTCGTCGAGGTCGGCCGAGATCAGCAGTACGGCCAGGCCCTCACGGCGGGCCTCCCGGATCTGGTCCCAGATCTGGGCCTGCGCGCCGACGTCCACACCACGGGTGGGGTGGGCGGCGATCAGCAGCTTCGGCCGGTGGCTCATCTCCCGGCCGACGATCAGCTTCTGCTGGTTGCCGCCGGAGAGGGAGGCCGCGGTGACGTCGATCCCGGGGGTACGGACGTCGTACTCGCGGACGATCCGCTCGGTGTCGGCCCGGGCGCCCTTGATGTCGAGGAACGCGCCCCTGCTGTTGGGCTTCTCGGTGACATGGCCGAGGATCCGGTTCTCCCACAGCGGGGCTTCCAGCAGCAGCCCGTGCCGGTGCCGGTCCTCGGGGATCACCCCGAGGCCGTCCTCGCGCCGCTTCCGGGTGGGGGTGTGGGTGATGTCGGCGCCGTCGAGGGTGACGGTCCCGGCGTCCGGGTTCCGCATGCCCATGATGGCCTCGACCAGTTCCGACTGGCCGTTGCCCTCGACTCCGGCGATGCCCAGGACCTCACCCTTGTGGATGGTGAAGTCGATCCCGCCGAGGACCGCGCGGACCACGCCGTCGGGGTCGGTGGCGGTCAGCCGCAGCTTCTCGACCGTGAGCATCGGGACGTCGGTGACGGTCGACTCACGGGTCTCGGGCGACGGCAGCTCACTGCCGACCATCAGCTCGGCGAGCTGCTTGACCGTGGTGTTCGCCGGGTCGGCGGTGCCGACGGTGGTGCCGCGCCGGATGACGGTGATGTCGTCGGCGACGGAGAGCACCTCGCCCAGCTTGTGCGAGATGAAGATGACGGTCAGGCCCTCGGCCTTGAGCTCGCGCAGGTTGTCGAAGAGGGCGTCGACCTCCTGGGGCACCAGGACGGCGGTCGGCTCGTCGAAGATCAGGGTCCGGGCGCCCCGGTAGAGGACCTTGAGGATCTCCACCCGCTGGCGGTCGGCGACACCGAGGTCCTCGACATGGGCATCGGGCCTGATCCCCAGTCCGTACGCGTCCGAGATCTCCTTGATCTTGGCGCGGGCGCGGTCTCCGATGCCGTACAGCTTCTCGGAGCCGAGGACCACGTTCTCCAGGACGGTCAGATAGTCGGCGAGCATGAAGTGCTGGTGCACCATGCCGATGCCGCGGGCGATGGCGTCGCCGGGGCTGGAGAAGGAGACCTCTTCGCCGTCGACCGTGATGGTGCCCTCGTCCGGCTTCTGCATGCCGTAGAGGATCTTCATCAGGGTGGACTTCCCGGCGCCGTTCTCGCCGATCAGGGCGTGGACGGTGCCCCGGCGGACGGTGATGTCGATGTCGTGGTTGGCCACGACTCCGGGGAATCGTTTGGTGATGCCGCGGAGCTCTACGGCATGGGGGCTGCTGGACGCGTTGATGGCGCACTCTCCCTGGGCAGGAGGCGGAGCGGGGGCGGGGGCGGACGAGCGGGGGTGTGGTGGCGAAAACTACCGTGATTCGCGGTCCACGGCAGACGCTACGCGCGTAGCGCCGCCAAGTCGCTCAAGAGGCGGCCCGGCCCCGTTCCGGGGTACGGAACGGGGCCCTTCCCTCGTACGGAACAGGGGCCCCGGCCGGGTTGCGGAACGGGGTCCGCCCGGGGTCACGGATCCGGGCGGCGGGCTGCCTCGTGGATCAGGGCCCGGAGGAGCGGCTCGGCCGCTCGTCCGGGCCCTGATCAGACGGCTCGGGTCAGATGGTGGTCTTGACCTTGATGGTGCCGTCGACGATCTTCTTCTTCGCCTCGTCCAGCTTCGCCTGGATGTCCTTCAGGTGACCGCCGGTCTGCACCAGGCTCACGCCGTCCTCGGCGAGCGAGTAGGTGTGCGTGCCGGTCAGCGGCTTGCCGTCCTTGACGGACTTGGCCAGCTCGAAGACGCCGGTGTCGACGTTCTTGACGACCGAGGTCAGGATGGAGGCGGCGTACTTCGACAGGGCCGGGTCCTTGGCCTGGTCGGAGTCGACACCGATGGCCCAGGCGCCCTTCTTGGCCGCGACGGCCTCGATGGCGCCGGCGCCGGAGCCGCCCGCGGCCGCGTAGACCACGTCGATGCCCTTGTCGAGCATGCCCTGGGCGGCGGCCTTGCCCTTGTCGGGGCTGCCGAAGCCGGACAGGTCCGTACCGGTGGACAGGTACTGGATCTGGACGGTCGCCTTCGGGTTGGTCTCCTTGACGCCCTGCTGGAAACCGGCCGCGAACTTCTTGATCAGCGGGAGGTCCACACCACCGATGAAGCCGACCTTGCCGTCCTTGGACTTCAGGGCCGCGGCGACACCCGCGAGGTAGGAGCCCTGCTCCTCGGTGAAGACGATGTTGTCGACGTTCTTCGCCTCGGAGACCGAGTCGACCAGGCCGAAGGTGGTCTTCGGGAACTTGGGCGCGATCTTGTCGATGGCGTCCTTGTAGGCGAAGCCGACGGCGACGACGGGGTTGTAGCCGCCCTCGGCCAGCGACGCGAGGCGGGCCTCGCGGTCGGCGGGCGTCTCGCCGTGCTTGGCGGTCAGCTCCTTGACCTCGGCGCCCAGCTCGGCCTTGGCCTTGTCCAGCCCGCGCGCGGCGGAGTCGTTGAAGGAGTTGTCCCCCCGGCCGCCGACGTCGTACGCCGCGCCGACCTTCAGCTTCCCGGCGGTACCGGCGCTGGAGGAGCTGGAGGAGTTGGAGTCGGTGGAGGACTCGCCGCACGCGGTGGCCGTGAGGGCGAGGGCCGCGGCGGTGAAGCCCGCGGCGGTGATCTTGGATACCCGGCGCAAGAGGAGGGGTCCCTTCGAGACTGACCGAAAGCGCCTCTTCCGGCGCTGGTTTCGCCGCGATCGTAACGCGCGTAGATGTCAGTTAAAGACCTGTTCATGAGTCGTTATCGGATCGTCGCGTTTACCGCCCGGGACCGGTGACCGCCCGGTGACGCAGCGGGGCCCCGGGAAGGGGCCCGGGACCAGGACTGACGAGGCACGGGAGGGGTTTCGGGGCGCCGGGGACGGAAGGGATCGGCGGGTCGGCCGGGGTGGGCGGGGCGGGGGTACGGAGGGGGGCGCCGCGGGCTCCGGACGAGGGCCGGACGGGCCCCGGGCGGGGTCCGGGGCCGCCCAGCGGGGGTGTCCGGCGGCTTCCGGGGCCTCCGGGGCGGCGGCGAATCTGGCCGGAATCATTCGCCCGGCGGGGCCCGCGCCCCGCCCGCGCCCCACTGTCGCGAATGCCGCGGTAAGAGCCGTCTGCTATTGCCGTCTCCGGCGTTATCACCGGCCGCATCACCGGTGCGATATTCCGTGGCGGTCGAGGGGCGCGGGGCGACGGGGTTCCCCGGCTGCCGCTCCGGGATTCCGGGCGGGTCGAACCCCGGCAAGTCGGCGGGATCGTTCCGGCGGGCGGTCTCCGGGAAATCCGGGTGGCCCCCGAGTGGCCCCGGGTGGCCGATCACGCCCCGCCGCCGGGGCCGATCACCCCGGGATCACCTGCGGAGATTCCGTGCGGAAGGTTTGCCGGAACGCCGGGAAACCGCTGGCCGGAGCGGCTTCGGAGATAACGGCGCCCGCCGGGGCCGGTGATATCCGGGACGAACACGGGGTAATAGCCCGGCGTCTCCTTGTGACCGGGTCCGGGCCGTTGATAAAACCTGGCCACCGCGGAACACCTGGAGCCGTTCACCGCTTCCGGGATCCCATCGGATACCGAAAGCGGTGCGGCTCCGCCCCTACCTTTCGGAGGCGTTGTGCGCAATATCGTGAAGCAGACCTTCGTCGGCCTGACGGCCGCCGCCAGTGTTGTCGCGTTCGGCCCCACGGCCTCGGCCGCGACCGCTCCCGTGGACTCGGGTTCGGTCTCGCCCGCCGCCGTCGACTGCTCCCGGGGTATCGGGGGCGGCTCGGAGAAGTACGGCTGGACGGAGTGCACGGGCCTCGGCCCGACCCAGCGTGTGCGGGTGGAGATCTGGTGCGACGCGGCGGGCCGGGTGTTCTACGGCGCCTGGGTCCACAACAGCAAGCGGTCCGTGGCCTACTGTCCCAGCCTTGAGGTGCCGTCCCGGGTCACCACCGACTTCCGCTGACCCGGCCGGGACCCGGGACGGTTGTTGCCGGAGGGCGCCCGCGTGGCGTGCGGGCGCCCTCCGGCGCGTACGGGGGTGGTACGAGGGCCCGCGCGTGCCGGGCCGTACGGCATCCGAGGCGTACGGCGCCGGGCCCGTACGTCTCCGGAGCCGTACGCGACCCCGTACGGCACCCCGCGGCGGCCCGCGCCCCCGCCGCTACCGGGTGCCCAGCTTGCCCCGCTTCAGGTGGAGTACCTCGTCCGAGGCGTCCGCGACCTCCCGGGAGTGGGTCACCACGACCACGCACTTGCCCTCGTCGTGCGCCAGCTGCCGGAACACCTCGATGATCCCGCCCGCCGTCTCGTGATCGAGGCTGCCGGTGGGTTCGTCGGCGCAGAGGATGTCGACCTCGCAGGCGAGGGCGCGGGCGATCGCGACCCGCTGCTGCTGTCCGCCGGAGAGCCGCAGGGTCCTGCGGTGGTGTTCGGCGGGCTCCACCCCGAGCAGTTCGAGGAGTTCGGCCGCGCGCCGCCGCCGGGCGCCCCGCCGTACCCCGGTGATCTCCATCGCGGCGGTGATGTTCTGGATCGCCGTCATATAGGTGAGCAGGTTCAGCGACTGGAAGACGGTGGCGACATGGCGGTTGCGGTAGTGGCCGAGGCCGACCTCCGTGATGTCGCGGCCCTGGAAGCGGACCGTGCCCGAGGTCGGTGAGTCGAGCCCGCCCGCCAGGGAGAGCAGGGTCGTCTTGCCGCTGCCGGAGGGGCCGACGACGGCGTACATCCGGCCGGGTTCGAAGGCGTGGGTGACGCCTTTGAGTACGGTCCGTTCGCGGTGGCCGCTGCGGAAGGAGCGGGTCACGCCGACGAGTTCGAGTACCGGGGTGCCGGTTCGGGTGGGGGTCATCGGTCAGTCGCCCTTCGTCAGGATGTCGCGCGGCCGGAGCCGCAGTACGCGGAAGCCGGGGACGACTACGGCCAGGGCGGCGATACCGAGTCCGGTGGCGCCGACCTTGGCGATGTCGGCGGTGCCGAGCCGGACGTCGAGGGTGTCGACCGGCTCCGTCTCCGGCTCGTCGTCGGCGACGGTCACCGGGCCGCCCGGACCCACGAGGGTGTTGCTCGGGTCGGCGGCGGGGTCCGCTTTCCCGGCGGATTCCCTCGCCGACGACACCTCTCCGGCCAGGAGCCGGTCACCGGCGGTCCGGGAGAGGAACTGGCTGCCCGCCGCCGCGATACCGATCGCGAGTACGGCGCAGGCGGCGACCTCCGTCAGATGCTGGCCGAGCAGCCGGGGTTTCCGCTCGCCGATGGCGAGCAGGATGCCCAGCTCCTTGCGGCGTTCCCGGAGCGACGAGGCGACGATCAGGGCGAGGATCACGGTCCCGGCGAGGGCGACGAGCCAGACGGTGACGGTGGCGAAGTCGGCGGTGTTGTCGATGGGCCCGACGAGCTGCCGGTACTGCTTGTCGTTGACGGTGATCGGGAAGATGCCGAGATCGGCACCGGCCGCCTTCGCGTCCTTCTTCAGCCGGCCCATGTCCGCCGGGTCGGCCAGGGTGAAGGTGGCCTGCATGACCTCACCGCCCCCGGCGCCGAGTTCCTTGTCGAAGAGGACGGTGGCGCCGTCGGGGCTGGCGTAGATCCGGTTCGCCGGGTCCAGCATGGCCGGTATGTGACGTCCGGTGTCGACGGTGCCGCTGGTGTAGATGCCGACGACCCTGAACCCGTACTCCTTCTCGTTCTTCTTCCGGCCGGGCTGGGTCATTCCGACTTTCAGTTCGATCCGGTCGCCGACCTTCCACCGGTTCTCCTGGGCGAGCCGCCGCTCGACCACGACTTCGTCGCTCCCGCTCTTCGGGCCGATTCCCCGCCCGGCCACCATTTTCGCGTCGCCGTTCCGGAACGCGGCCACCAGCCGCTGGTCGCGTACGCCGTCGACGCTGAGGAAGTCGGGGCCCTCGCTCTGCTTTCCGTTCGGCGGCGGTACCGGGATGTACATTTTCGCGCCGCCGCCGGGCAGGGCCACGGACTCCATCGTGTAGTTGCAGCCCTTGAGTACCGGCGACGCGCAGATCTTGTCGACCAGACCGCGGCGGAGTTCACCGGCGGGCCCGATCCCCCCGGCCCGGTCGCCCTGGGGCTCCGGTGATTTCCCCGAGTTGATGAGGGCGTTGATGTCCAGCCGCATGGTGGCGACCGCGCCGACGGTCTTCTTGGCGTCGTCGGCGGCCCGGGCCGCGGCGGATCTGATGAGGAATCCGGAGAGCACCAGGGTGGAGATGACGGTGAAGAGGCCGACCAGTATCGCGGTTTTCCCGAGGTGGCCGGTCAGCCGCCACCACGCCCGTTTGAAGAGATTCATTACGGAGGACAACTCCCTGCCCGGTGAATTCACAATCCGTTGACGAACGTAGCCGGGCCCCGTTGTGAACGGTGTTTGCCGGATGACAGGCTCTGACGGTCGCTCATACACGGTTCACATACCAGCTCTGATAGGTGTGGGAGGCGGGGGCGATCGCGCCGTACGGCCCCCGGACATTCACAGGAATGGCAAACGGGAAAGGGCCGCGATCGTGCGCGTACTGGTAGTCGAGGACGAGCGGTACATGGCCCGGGTGATTCAGATCGGGCTGCGCCGCGAGTCGATCGCGGCCGATGTCGTCCACGACGGGGCGGACGCCCTGGAGAAACTGGCGGTCTACGACTACGACGCCGTCGTCCTGGACCGTGATCTGCCCGGGGTCCACGGCG
Source organism: Streptomyces sp. NPDC020875 (assembly GCF_040641415.1). Classification (NCBI taxonomy): domain Bacteria; kingdom Bacillati; phylum Actinomycetota; class Actinomycetes; order Kitasatosporales; family Streptomycetaceae; genus Streptomyces; species Streptomyces sp. NPDC020875. Next base: position 24,024 of record NZ_JBFADP010000029.1, read on the forward strand.
ACGAGGTCTGCCGCCGGATCATCGGCATGGACCTGGCGTGCCGGGTGCTGATGCTGACCGCCGCCGGGCGGCTGGGCGACAAGGTGGAGGGCCTGGGCCTGGGCGCGGACGACTATCTGGCGAAGCCGTTCGACTTCCCCGAACTCGTGGCCCGGCTGCGGGCGCTGTACCGGCGTACGCCCATGGCCCATCCGCCGGTGCTCGGCTTCGCCGATCTGACCTTCGACACCCATCGCCGCCGGGTTCTGCGCTCGGGCCTGGAGATCCGGCTCGCGCCGAAGGAACTGGCGGTGCTGGAGCTGCTGATGCGGGCCGACGGCGGGGTGCTGAGCGCCGAGTATCTGCTGGACAAGGCGTGGGACGCGGAGACCGATCCGATGACCAACGCGGTCCGGCTGGTCGTCCACACCCTGCGCCGTAAGCTCGGGGAACCCCAACTGGTGCGGACGGCGATCAGCGCCGGCTACTACCTGGGCACGGAATGATCCGGCGCGCGGGGCGCGGCGAGCCCGCCCGGACGGACGGAACGACCGGGTCCACCCGGGAGCCCCGGACGACCGGGACCGCTCGGACCGCCGGGACGGGTCGGACCGCCGGACCCGCTCGGGGCACCCGGACGGCCCCCGCCGCCCGGATCCGGACCCGGAGCATCCATGTCCGCCTCTTTCTCGGCTTCGCGGGCGCGCTGATCGTCTCGGCCCTCCTGATGGTGGCCGTGATCTACGCCGGGATGCGGTTCGTCCCGACGTACGACTTCCGGGACACGGTCGTCGTCCCGGACAGCGCCCTCCTCCAGCCGTCGTCGCCCGACACCGGCGCGCCGTTCCCCGAGGTCAGCGCCCCGCCCGAGGTGCGGGCCGGAGCGCCGGTGGACGCGGACGGCTCGATCCGCAGCAAGGAGGACGTCTGGAGCGCCCTGCTGTGGCTGTCGGTCGCCGGTCTGCTGCTGGTGACGGCGATCGGTCTGGCCGTCGGCTGGCGGCTGTCGAAACGCCTGCTCGCCCCGCTCGGCACCATCGGCCGGGTCGCCGCGCGGGCCGCCGACGGCCAGTTGCAGTACCGGATCAGGGCGGCGGGCCCGCCGGACGAACTGAAGTCGCTCGCGGACACCTTCGACACCATGCTGGCCCGGCTGGAGGAGTCCTTCGCCGCGCACCGCCGGTTCGCGGCCAATGCCTCGCACGAGTTGCTGACCCCGCTGGCGACGACCCGCGCGGTGCTCCAGATCGCGGCGGACGACCCCGGTGGCGAGGAGTTCGCCGAGCTGGTGCCGATGCTGGTGGAGACCAACGAACGGAACATCACCATCGTCGAGGCGCTGCTCGATCTGGCGGCGGCCGACCACACCCCGTTCGACCCCGAGCCGGTCGATCTCACGGCCCTCGCCGAGTCCGCCGCCGCCGAACGCGCCGCCCGGGCGGCTTCGGCGGGGCTGCGGCTGACCGTGGACACCGAACCGGGCCGTACGGTCCCCGGAAACGCGACCCTGCTCCGTCAGCTGCTGCTCAATCTGCTCGACAACGCCCTCGGCTACAACGAGCCCGGCGGTACGGTCCGGCTCGTGGTTCGCCGGGGCGCGGCCGAGGGGGAGACGGTGATCGAGGTGGCGAACACCGGGCCGATGGTCGACGCGGTGGTCGCCGGGCGGGTCTTCGAGCCGTTCTACCGGCAGCGGTCGCGGGTCGGCAGCGACCGCTCGGGCCACGGGCTGGGGCTGGCCATCGTCCGCTCGATCGTCGACGCCCACCACGGCACGGTGACCGCCCGGCCCAATCCCGGCGGCGGACTGACGGTACGCGCCGTACTGCCGCCGGTCCCGTCGTCCACCGGGCCCGGGGCCGTACGCCTCAGTTGCCGATCCGGTACCGCAGATGAGTGACGCCGGTGCCCTGGACGACCTCGAAGGGCCCGTCGAAGCTCACCGGACCGCCGCCCGGCTCGCCGAAGAGGGTCTTGCCCCGGCCGAGGACGACCGGGACGAGCGCGATCCCGACCTCGTCCAGCAGCCCGGCGTCCAGCGCCTGCCGGGCCATCTCGCCCCCGTTGACCACGACGTCCTCCTCCCCCGCCAGTTCCCGGGCCCTGGCCACGGCCGCCTCGATGCCCTCGGTGACGACCACGAAGTTCTCGTCGTCCTCGGGACGGTCGGCCGGGCGCTCATGGGTGAGCAGAACCGTGGTCACGTCCATCGGATGGCGCCCGCCCCATGCCTTCGTCAGGTCGTAGAGGTGGCGGCCGACGACCAGCGCGCCGGTGTTCGCCCACTCCCGCCGGACCACCTCGGCGCTGGCCGCCGAGAGCCGTAGCGGCGGTACGTCGGGGCTGGCCGTGGGGATCTCGACGTCCCCGTTGCCGTACCACTGGAACAGCAGGTCGAAGCCGCTGTCGTCGGGTCCGGCGATAAAACCGTCCAGGGACATCGTGGCTCCGGTGACGACCTTGCCCATGGTGCCGTTCTCCTTCGTTCTCGTCCGGGTGGTGCCGACGCTCGCGGTCGGCGCTCTCACCGGTATGACGGATCCGGTTCCCGGTTCTCGACATCCCGCGCCGAACTTTCCCGCCCCTTTTTCCGGACAGGGTGTGGCCGGGACGCGCTCGTGCCACGGGCTGACCGGGACCGCCGGGGTGCGACCGCAGAGGTACCCGGATCGACCTCCGGGGACGGATGTGACGGAAGGGTACGGAGCGACATGCTCGGGAACTCGGGCACATCACGAACCCCCCTGCCCTATCCGGTTGTTCACCAGGAGTCAGGAATTATGAGGTCGAAATATCTCACCCCCGCCTTGGCGTTGGGCGTCCTCACGGGCGCGCTCGCCGTGTCCCCCGCCACGGCGGCCGAACCCCCTGCGCGACAGCAGTCACCGGCCCCGGCCTCCCTCGACTGGCGGACGTGCGACATCCCGCCGGACCCCGACCACCCGACCCCGGCCGATGTGCGCTGCGCCACGGTCACCGTGCCGCTGGACTACCGCGAGCCGAACGGAAAGAAGCTCGGCATCGAGATCGCCCGGATACCGGCCGCGAACCCGGCCGAACGGATCGGGTCGCTGATGCTCAACACGGGCGGCCCCGGCGGCGAGGCGGTCGGTATGACGCCCATGCTGGAGGCGATGCTTCCCGGCGCGCTGAAGGACCGGTACGACCGGATCGCGATCGACCCCCGGGGAGTGGGCCGCAGCGCCCCGATCAGCTGCGGGCTGACACCGGAGGAGCAGCAGACCCTCTATCCGTACGCGAAGGGCGGCTTCGACCGGGGTGTGGCCCTGAACCGGAGCTTCGCCGAGAAGTGCGCGGCGAAGTACGGGGACGATCTGCGCCACTTCACCACCCGTAACACCGCCCGGGACATGGACGCGGTCCGCGCGGCGCTGGGCGAGCGGAAGACCCACTACCTGGGCTGGTCCTACGGGACTTATCTGGGCGCGGTCTATACGCAGATGTTCCCCGAGCGCTCCGGCCGGATCGTCCTCGACAGCGCCGTCGACCCGAAGGACGCCTGGCGGGGCGAGTGGCTGGCGTGGGGCTCGGAGTCGCACCGGCAGCTCGACCGCTGGACGCGCTGGGCCGCCCGCCACCCGGAACTGCACCGGCTCGGCGACACCCCGGCGAAGGTCCGCGCCTCCTTCTGGAGGCTGATCGCGGCGGCGGACCGCAAGCCCCTCCGCCTGGAAGGAGGCACCCTCGACGGCGACGGACTCCGCAACGCCCTGTGGTACCGCTTCGACACCGTACGGACCGCCACGAAGCTGGTCGACAATCTGCGCCAGGTGGCGGCGGGCCGCCCCTACGAGGAGTTCCCGTCCGACGACCTCCCGAGCGCGGAGGTCGGCACCGACGATATGTCGGCCAGCTGGGCCATCACCTGCGCGGACGCGAGCTGGCCGAAGAGTGTGGCGACGTACCGCGCCGACGCCCGCCGCGCCAAGGCCCGTTATCCCCTCTACGGCGACTACGCCTCGGGCACCACCCCCTGCTCCTTCTGGAAGGACGAGCCGGTCGAGCCGCCGACCGAGGTGAGGAACTCCGTGGGCGCGCTGATCGTCCAGAACGAGTGGGACGCCCAGACCCCGCTGTCCCAGGCCAAGGGCTTGCGCGCGGATATGAAGGGCTCCCGGATGCTCCTGGTCGAGAACGGCGAGGACCATGCCGTCTACGGCATGGGCCGCAGCGCCTGCGCGGACAAGGCGACCACCGACTACCTGGTCACCGGCAAGCTCCCCGAGCGCGACCTCACCTGCGCCCCGAACTCGCCCGGCTCCCGGACGACCGACCGGTTCACCCCGTCCTGGCAGACCCCGATGCCCCGCTGACCCGCCGACCCGCTGACCCGTTGCGCCTCCGGAGAAGGTGACGGGATGTCGCGCCTACGCCGGGTGACGCATTGACTCCTCAATTCCCCAGCGGTTCCATGCTTGACGGCCCTCCAGTGGAGATCTGGAGGAGAAACCGTGTCCTTGCTGGGGGGAAGATGAGGGTAAACGCGAACCTGAGCACCACCGGACGTATGCGGGCCGCCCTGAGCACGGCGGTGGTGGTCTGGGCGCTGGCGGCCGTCACACCCACGGCCGCCACCGCCTCCACCACCACCGCCTCCACTGTTACGAGGATCAGCGTCGCGACCGACGACGGCTACGGCGCCGCCTCGATCACCCCCGACGGCCGCAGCGTCGTCTTCACATCGCTCAGGAACGCCCCGCCGCAGAGCGGCAACGAGGTGTACGTCCACGACCGCCTGACAGGCCAAACCAGGACGGAGCCCCTGACCGAGGGCTGGACCCCGGCGATCAGCGGCGACGGCAGACAGGTAGCCGCCAACGCCCCGGCCCAGGGCATGTCCTCCCAACGGATCCGGCAGCATTCGCTCAACCTGGGCCTGCTCCCCGTCATCTGCGGTCGCTGCAACCAGCCGTCGCTCAGTACGGACGGCCGCTATCTCGCCTTCGGCGCCCTGCGAACCGGGCTGCTCCGGAACGTCGTGATCTCGGACCGCGACGGCGGTTTCCAGACCATCGCGTCCCTCAACAGCTCAGCGCCCGCCCGACCGTCCATCAGCGGCGACGGCCGCTATGTCGCCTACCAGGACCTCTCCTACCAGACGGAGGGCGTCTACCTCCACGACCGCACCACCGGCACCACCTCGGGCCCGCTCGAAGGCCCGGCCACCAGCGCGTCACTGGTCCAGCTCAGCGACAACGGCACCAAGGTCGTCTACGTATCGGGCCCGGACACCTACGTCCACGACATCGCTTCCGGCACCGCCCAACTGGTGCCGAACGTCCGGGGCCTGGCCATCGACCCCACGGGCCGCTATCTCCTCCACGCCCCCAACACCACCGGCGGCCCGTCCCTCGTCCTGCGCGACCTCCCGAAGGCCACGGACAGAACGGTCTCGACCGAACCCGCCACGGCCGAGGTCGACTCGGTCGGCGCCGGTGGCCGCGATGTGGTCTTCCAGTCCTCGGCGGACAACATCGTCCCCGGCGACACCAACGGCAAACCGGACGTCTTCGTCCGCACGTTTTCCTGACGGGTACCTCGACCACACCCGCCGACCCCACCCCGGCCCACCACGAGTCACACCTACGACGCGGCCGGAAACACCGTCACCCTCACCACGGGCACCGGAGCCGACGCCAAGACGCAGACACTCGTCCGGGATCCCGAGAACACCCTGCCCGGCGCTGGCCTGGGAAGCGTGACCACCGGCCCTCTGTTGGTCTAACGAGTCCAGGGCGGCGTGATGGTGCTGCCGTCGGCCAGCTTGGCGCTGAGCCCGACCCGTGTAGTGACCCACATGTGCGCGGGCTGGTCGGTGGTATTGGCAACCGCCAGCTCGGAGCCTGCCGGAGCCACGGCTGCGTCACCGACGCCGAGTTCGGCGCTCTCGCCGCCGATGGTAAGCCGGAGGCGACCGGACAGAACGTAGAACGTTTCCTCGTGACTGATCACGTGGGCCGGACCCACTGTTCCGGCCGGGATCTCGCCGCGCCAGGCGGCCAGGTCCCGGCTGCCCGTGCCCGGACGGACGTAGGAAACGAAGCGGGCACCGTGGATCTCGTGCACGACGGCCTCGTCACTGCGGATGAAGGACACGCCAGCCCCCCTATAGACAAGAAACTTGTCCATAAAGACAAGCAGCTTGACGAGTTATAGTCAAGCCATGGATGACGCTCTAGCCTTCTCCGCACTTGTGCTGGCACTCTCCGGACAGTTGGTGCAGGAGATCCACGCTCGCGTGTCCCAGCAGGGATTCGAGGACCTACGGCCTGCACACGGCTTCGCCTTCGCCCGTATCTCCCTGGGCGGCGCCACTACGGCCGACCTGGCCGAGCACCTGGGGGTGACCAAGCAGGCCGCCGCCCAGCTGGTCGAGGAGCTGGTCCGCAAGGGGTACGTAGCCCGGCATCCACACCCCCACGACGCCCGCGCCCGGCTCTTGGGCCTGACCGAGGCCGGCCGGGCCGCCACGCGCGCCGCCGACCAGGCGGCCCAGGCTGCCGTCGCACCATGGCGAGAGGCGCTGGGCGAGGCGCGCTTCAGTGAACTTGTCGCCGACCTGACCCGGCTTACCCCACAGGGGCCGATCCGCCCCGCCTGGTAAGCCAGTAAGTCATCGGCCTGGACTACCGCGGGTCACCAAGGAGGAGCCAGGGCAACGGATTTACGCATCCCATGTCGACGATGCGCAGCAAGTCGTGGACCCCGCAACCCCCGAAGGACTTCTGGAGCTGATCACTTAGATGGACAAGGTGGTGACAGTCGGATGGCCAGGAATGTGACCGCTCCCGGCGTTCTTCGTAAGGCGATCGAGGTGGGTGCTGTGCCTGCGGCGGCGTCCGTGTCACGCAAAGGTGAGGCCCGCTGGGAAGCAGGCGATCTCAGTTATCGTGTCTGGGTTTGGAAAGACACCACTGGAGCGCTGACCTGGGACCTTCACATCGGCGACGCCAAGTTCGGCGCGTTGATGTCGGAGTATGGTGGGTTGTCTGTTCCTGTTCGCAGCTCGCAGAACTCTATTCCATGGCCGATGACTGCCGATTCCTTGCTGGCCGACTTTCTCCAGGAAGGGCTGGGACGAGCAGGCCAGTTCGTAATCGACCGAGCTGACCTGTGTGCACTGCTTTGCTCGTCGGAGGACGTGCACCGAGGGGATCTGTACACATGGCTCCCCATCGCAAATTACCCGGCTCGGCTTGCGCAAGCGCTGATCTTGGCGCGCGATATCGGCGAAGTCGACCTGGAATCTCAAATCCTCTCCACGTTGCAAGGTGATTCGATTCGCCTGTCGAATGGGAGATCTCTTGAGATTCTCAAATCGGCCAAGAGTTGGGCGAGCAAGTACTCGACCGCGCTCGGGTTTGACGTTCCGATTTAGCCGAGTCGAAGCTATCTAGCGCCCCGAGTGCGCAGATGGAATTCTTTCTGCGCGAGCAGGAGCCCCGCCCCGGGAAACTTTGACGGGGCTCCTTCGGGCGTTTGACGGCAACACTGACGGCAACGTTATTAAATAGGTTCTGATCCGGTCGCACGTGTCGGCGAGGGTGATAATGAACGAGCTACTGGAACTTCTGGACGAAGCGTGGGACGACGAATCAGGTTTCCTCGGCAAACTTCGTTCCGGAGAATTCGACCCGGTTGCCGGTGAAGCCTATGTAGCACTGCTTTCTCGCATTCCCCCGGCCGCCGGCGAGACGGTGGAGACAAGGCTCGTGCAACTCATCTGGTTCGCGCCCATGTTCATCGAGTGGCAAATGGATCGGGCCGTCAAGAACGAAGATGATCTCAAACAGCTTTCTCACATTGCGACTCAAGTGCACGAAGCGGTTTCCGGCGTTCTCGGGATCCCGTGACCCAGATCCATTGAGTCGGGATGGATGGAATTGATGAACAATATTTCAATCGACCCGAAATCTGTCGAACTGGCGGACTTCCTGTTCGTCTGGCACGGCCCCCCGAATCCCGCGCCAGACAGAAATGACCCTCGGTTCAGCTGGGTCCCCGACGGGCTGCGGAAGTGCCACGAGCTAAGCGCCATCTGGGGTGTCCCCACGGAGGGGGTGAAGCGGCTGCTGCCGTTGTCGGAGCTGGCCGAAGAGGAAGGCAAGTACATCTTCTTGGGGGACCAGGGCGGCTGGGCCTGGGCCTTTGATCGCGGGACGCCAGGGGCGGTCTTCGAGGCGAAAGATGATGAGCCGTGGCGACGCCTACCGGGAGGATGGGAGGAGTTCATCTTCCATCACGTATTCACCGAAACGATCGAGGCGGCGCCATTCGTCTACTGGTCTTCGGACATTTCGCAGGAGGGTGCAAGGAGCATTCTCGATGAGAAGTTCCGCGAGGTAGCGTTCCGACAGTCCGCATGGCCTGCCGCCGGGTGGCGGTCGTATATGGCCGAGGACATGTTGGCAGACGTGGGGCCAGTGACTCCCGGCAGGACCGCGATGACCATCGGGGCCAAATCGGATGGGCTCATTGAGAATCTGAAGTCGCTGACCGGTGCCGACTGGCGAGTTCGCGAGAATTAGCCAGAGCGCCATCAGCAAGAACTGAGGCGCCCCGTCGCCTTGGGGCGCTGCGGGCGGGGCCATTCTTCGTGAGTGGCCCCGCCCCCGTCAGGCGTTCAGCAGCGCCGCCGCTGTGAAGAGTTCGACGCCCACGCGGATCGCCTCCTCGTCCACGTCGAAGTCGCCCCGGTGGAGGTCCCTGCGGACCGTGTCGCCGGGGCGGCGGACGCCCAGGCGGGCCATCGCGCCCGGGACGTGTTCGAGGTACCAGGAGAAGTCCTCGCCGCCGAGGCTCTGTTCCGTGTCCTCGACCGTATGGGCGCCGCGGCGGGCCGTTTGGGCGGCGCGGAGGAGTTCGGTGACCGCCGGGTCGTTGACGACCGGGGGGACTCCGCGGATGTAGTCGATCTGGGACTTCGCCCGGTGGACCGTGGCGATCTCGTCGATCGCCGCGTGCACCAGGTCCGGCGCCTCGCGCCAGGTCTCCAGGTCGAGGCAGCGTACGGTTCCGGACATTTCCGCGTGCTGCGGGATCACATTGCAGGCGTGGCCGGATTCGATCCGTCCCCAGGTGACCGCGAGCCCGGCGCGCGCGTCGACGCGGCGGGCGATCATCGCCGGGACGTCGGTGACGATCTTCGCCGCCGCCGTGACGAGGTCCGTGGTGAGGTGGGGGCGGGCGGTGTGGCCGCCGGGGCCGTCGAGGGTGATCTCCAGGCGGTCGCAGGCGGAGGTGATCGCGCCGGGCCGCAGTCCGATGGACCCGGCGTCGACCTTGGGGTCGCAGTGCACGGCGATGATCCGTCCGACCCCGTCGAGCACCCCGGAGTCGATCGCGTCGGGCGCGCCGCCCGGCAGGACCTCCTCGGCCGGCTGGAAGACCAGCCTGACCGGGGCGGGCAGCAGCCCGGCGCGGTCCAGCTCGGCGAGTACGAGCCCGGCGCCGAGGACGGCCGTGGTGTGGACATCGTGTCCGCAGGCGTGGGCCCGGTCCGGCACGGTCGAGCGGTACGGGACCGATGTCTTGGTGTCCGGGATGGGCAGGGCGTCGATGTCCGCGCGGAGCGCCAGCATCGGCGCGACCCCGTCCCAGGTGCCGATGTCACAGACGAGTCCGGTGCCCACCGCGAGAACGCGCGGCGCGAGCCCGGCCGCTTCGAGCCGGTTCTTGATCGCCGTGGTGGTCCGGAATTCCTGGTTGCCCAGCTCCGGATGCATATGGAGGTCGCGACGGAACGCGATCAGCTCGGCACACAGCGTTTCGGACAGTGTGCCGGGCAGTGCGACGCTCCCGGACGGTTCGGTTTCGGACTCGGAATCGCGGGACATCAGTTGGTTCACCTGTTGAAGAGTAGGCCCAGCAGGGGGTCAACTGCCCACTGATCAAAGAAAGTTCAATCGGTTAGGGGAAGAAAACACCGGCGCGTGTGCATGGCTCTCCACCCGTGTGGGTATCCTCACGCCCTTTCCGACCGTACAGGCCCCCCGTCCCCGCCGCCTCCCGGCACGCCACCGCCGGTGCGAGGATGACGGAATGACGGACATGAACCGAATGATCGGCATCGAGGACGTACGCACGGCAGCCCGGCTGATCGAGGGCCGCGTAGTCCGTACCCCCACCGTGGTCTCCCCCGGCCTGTCCGAACTCCTCGGCGCCCCTGTCACCGCCAAGCTGGAGCTGCTCCAGCGCACGGGCTCCTTCAAGGCGCGCGGCGCGCTCGCCAAGCTGCTCTCCCTGGACCCGGCCCGGCGCGCGGCGGGCGTGGTCGCCGTCAGCGGCGGCAATCACGGCGTGGCCGTCGCGGTCGCCGCCGGGATGCTCGACATCAAGGCGACCGTCTGTATGTCCCGTACGGCCCCGGCCCGGTCCATCGCGGCGGCGGAGGCGGCGGGCGCCCACGTCCGGCTCACCGACACCATGGCCGAGGCGTTCGAGCTGATGGAGCGGTTGCGCGGGGAGGGCCTGACCCTGGTCCACCCCTTCGACGACTCCCTGGTGGCCGCCGCCCAGGGCACGGTCGGTCTCGAATTCGCCGAGGACCTGCCCGCCACCGGCGCCGCCGCGCCGACCGACGTCCTGGTCAGCATCGGCGGCGGCGGGCTGATCAGCGGGGTCGCGGTCGCCCTGAAGGCCCTGCTGCCCGGGGTCCGGATCTGGGGCGTCGAGACGGTGGGCGCCGAGGCGATGTCCCGCGCCCTGGCGGCGGGCGGTCCGGTACCGGTCGAGCTGTCGTCCCTGGTGACCACTCTCAGCGCGCCGTCGGTGTCACAAATGACCTTCGAGCATGTGACGGCCCTGGTGGAGGACGTCGTCGTTGTCACAGACGCGGCGGCGGTACGCGGCGTCGCCGAGATGGCCGAGCACGCGAAGGTGTGGACGGAGCCTGCGGCGGGCTGTCTGATCCCGGCCGCCCGGCTCGTCCTGGACCGGGTCGGCCCGGACGCCCGGATCGGTCTGATCGTCTGCGGCGGTAACGCGACCGTCTCGGACGCGGTCCGCTGGGGCGTGGCCGGATAGAGGTAAAACCGCAGCTCAGTGGCGGTCCGCCGGACCCGGGCGAGGTGACGGGGCGCGGTGTGACGGTGTGACGGGCGGGCAGGCAGGCGTACGGTGCGGGGAAGGCGGGTCTACGGCTCCGGAGGCGGCCCGGCGGCCCTGGGTCCCCAGGTATCGCGCCGGGCCCCTCCTCACCTCAGCGGGCCATCAGGGCGAACACCCCCCAGCCCAGGTACTCGCGTTCATAACGCGCGTACTCGGCCGGTTCCGCGGCCAGTTCGGCCCGGAGCAGGCCGGCCAGGCCGTCATCGGGGTGACGGGTCACATGGCGCCGCATACTGAGCCACTGGGCCGACTTGTAGCGGTCCCAGCCCTGCTGGTCGGCGATCGTCATCCCGACGACGTCGTAGTCCAGCTCCCCGAAGTACGCGAGCAGTTCGGGCAGGGTGGGGAAGCCGTCCGCGTCGTAGGCGTGACAGGCTTCCACGGCGCGCTGGTCGGGCGGCTCCCGCCGCCAGAACGGCTCTCCCAGCAGCACCGTCCCGCCCGGCCGCAGACTGCGCCGCAGCAGCTCCGCCGTTCCGGCGGCCCCGCCGCCGATCCAACTGGCGCCCAGACAGCACGCGAGGTCGACGGGCTCGTCGGCGACGTAGTCGGACGCGTCGCCGTGGACGAACCGCACCAGGCCGTCGACCCCGAGTTCGAGGGCCCGGGCGTCGGCCCGGTCCGTGAACTCCGGACAGATGTCGACTCCGGTGCCCGTGATCCCGTGATCCCGCGCCCAGGTGCAGAGCAGCTCGCCCGAGCCGCTGGCCAGATCGAGTACCCGCGCCCCTTTCTCCAGCCGGAGCGTCCGGCCGAGGGCGGCGAGTTGGTCGGAGGTCAGCGGGTTGTGAAGACGGCGACCGCCCTCACGGATGACGAAGTAACGCAGGTGGTCCATTCGTGGAAGTCCCTACATCCGAGAAGATCAAGGTCTGCACGAAGTCCGACCGGCCGAAGCCGGTCACAGGGACGGTCACCAACATTCCGCGACTCCTTCATCGCTCGCGCGCCCGTCCGGCCGGACGGGCGCGTCCGCCGAGGATAGGCACGCGAACGCCCGGCCCACGAGAGGGCCGGGCGTCCGGTGACGGGGTTGTGTCACAAGGTGACGCCGTCGTCCTTCAGGCCGTGGACGAAGGCGGACCAGGCGGTGGCGGGGAACACCAGAGCCGGGCCGGAGGGGTCCTTCGAGTCCCGGACGGGGACGACGGGATAGCCGTCGGCGACCTCGACGCAGCTACCGTTGTCAGAACCGCTGTAGCTGGACTTGCGCCAGCCGCTCCAGGCTGTCGTATAGCCGTCGGCGACCTCGACGCAGCTACCGTTGGACGAACCGCTGTAGCTGGACTTGCGCCAGCCCGTCAGCACGGATGCGTCGAGGAGTATCCGCTCAGTTGTCATCGCTTTCGTAGTCCTTCGCAATAGCTCTCACGAGGGCCAGGGACTCGGTCAGCGGCAGCGCCTCGGCCAGGGTGTGGTCATAGCTGCCCTGGATGATCTCCACCATTGGCTGAACGTCGTGCACCTTGCCCGTCTGGACACCTTCAACGTAGGCGATCGGCGGCTGGTCCTCGAACCACATCAGGGTGACCATGCCTTCCAGCAAGGGGTAGGCCCCGGCACCGTACGGGATGATGTGGAGCCGGATCCGCTCCTTCTCCACCAGGTCGGCGATGTGGTGGAGTTGGCGGGCCATCACCTTCGGTCCCCCAATGGGGCGCCTCAGCACGCTCTCGTCGAGCAGTACCCAGATGATCGGGTCCACCGGATCGGCCAGAATCTTCGAACGCTCTATGCGGGTGGCGACCCGCTTGTCACGTTCCTCCATGCTGACCGGCGGGTAGGCGATTCGCATCACAGCATGGGCGTACTCCGGGGTCTGGAGGATGCCCGGGACATACGTAAGGGCGAACTCCCGAATGACCGAAGCCTGGCCCTCGAACTGAAGCGCCGCCGCGAAGTGGTCAGCCACGGGATGCGCATCCGCCCCCGGCCTGAAGTTCGTCAGCACATCACCCGTGTTGAGCGCCCGGTCCAAGCGCTTCGCGTCCTCCTCCGACGGTGTCCGCCGCCCCCCTTCGATATGGGCGATGTGCGTACGCGTCATGATCGCGGCGTCCGCCAACTGCTGCTGTGTCATGGACGCCTTGATGCGCTGCTCCCGCAGCCACTCTCCGTAAGGCTTCGTCATCGTCACACACTCCTCTGCAACTTCCTTGCTCTCTGCGTGCGTTATCCGGAGTCACAGCTGACCCCCTTTCGGAGGCTACCGACTTGCCTCGAAGCTTGTCCCGGAAAACAGAAACTCACCGGTGACCGAAGGGATACGGCAACGAGCCATGACCAAGCACCTCACACCCACCGCCCATTTGTTCGAATCGGCGGATCTGCATCAGTTGTTGAAAGCCGGGGGCATTTGGCATCTCGCGCCGAAGTGGGTTCCCAGGACCGGCTATGCTCCCGTCACGCCGGAACTCCTCAAAGCCCTCGCGAGCGGGCTCCGAAGGAAACTCCGGTGACCGCCGACGGGGACGCGGCACCGGTCGCGTACATTCCCGCCGTCGGGGACGTGGTCCTCGACTCGGCCACCCACAAGGTGGGCCGGGTGATGGACAGGGTCAGCCGACTCGTGCAGCTCAGGCCGGTCGGCGGAGGTCAGGAGTGGGACGCGGCCGTGGCCGATCTGACCCCGGTGAAGCCCATGGATCGAATCCGGAAGGCCGTCGCCGAGGCCAATGAGGCCAGCCGCCGGGAGGATCTGAAATGAGCGCGCCGGAAAGACCGGCGGTGGCCGGGGACGGGCGTACGATCTGTGCGGCACAGGCGCGACTACCGCTCCAGCTCATCGTTCTCACCCAGGAGCTGCAACCCGATCCGCCGGTCCATCCGATTCGGATCATGACAAGTCTGCGCTGCGCGCTGGAATCCCATCCAGAGGGTCCGCATTACGATCTGATCCGGGAACACGACAGTGCGGACGAGGGCGCTATTTGGGCTCGGTGGACCACCGGAATAACGCCTTCCGCCGTGGGGATTCTGCGGGATTGCCCGGCCGACAATGGAGCACCCGGCGCGGAGAATGACGCGTGCACGCTCTTTGCCGGACATCCGGGCGGGCACAGTTTCGAATTCTCCGATCCGGAGTACGAGGCAACGCTCACGAGCCCGGAGTATCTGCGGCTGGACGAGCAGTTCGGCGGTCCCACCGGCCTTCGGCCGACCGCCGACTGACGCCCGGCCCGAAGCCCTGGCCGCCCGTCGGCCGGACCCCGGCCGAACCCCGGCCGGGGCGGCGTACGTTCGCACGGTCCGTCGTCACTCCGCGTGATAGTTCCGATGTCAGTGGCCGTTCCTCTCCCGATGGTTCAAGATCGACTCGTAGGTGTGTGACCACGGGTGGGCCGAGGGCCAGGGGCAGAGGGGCGGCGGGTCATGCGGATCGAGCGTCATCAGGTGGAGCGGACGGCGATCGCGGAAGCGCTGGAGGGATTCGCCGGGCGGATCGCCGGTGACGTCCGGATGATGGGCCACGACCAGCGCCCGGCGGGCGGCTGGCAGCTGATCGCCGAATCGCTGGTGGAGTACGCGGCGGCGAGGTCGGTGACGCATCCGGAACTGACCGACGCCGACGCCAGGATCGCCATCGAGTCGGCGGCATCGGCGGCGGTCGGCGCGGTGGCGCTGGCGGCGGGCCGGAGCTGCCGGGTCTGGATCGACTACACGGGTACGGGTGTGGAACACGACGCGCCCGTACCCGGTTCGACGGCCCCGATCCGGCCGCATATCTGGCTGGAAGCGTTTCTGCTGGCGTACGTTGCGGGGACGTCCGACGAACACGGGGTCCTCTTCGCGGAGACCGCGCCGCCGCTCGCCGGTCAGGAGTCCCGGCCGGATGTGGCACTGATCCACGCGCTGATGATCTACGTATACGGGCACGCGGAGAACCGGCCGGAGCCCAAGCCGCACCCGGGGCAGAGCCCGGGTCCGGGCCTGGGTTCGCTTCCCGGGCTGATTCCGGAGCTGGATCCGGACCTGGACCCGGGTATCGGCATGGGCCCGGATGTGGAGCCGCTCTCCGAGGCGGTACGGGCCGAGCTGATCGGTGCCATCTGCGACCGGGTCGACCCCGACCCCACCCTCGGCCACCAGTACCGGGCCGCGCTCGTCAGCCTGCGGGCGCTGGCCTCCGGAGACCGGGACGGATTCGTCAAAGCCCTCGCCGCGCAGGTCGAACGGCACCGGGCCGTCGAGTCCTCGTACGCCCGGCCGACGCTGAGCGGGCTCCTCCCGATGGACGCCATCGCCCTCGCGGCGATGGCCGTCCGCTGGCACGAATGGCCGCTGCCGATCGAATCCGGGTATCTGCCCCGGGGGCCGGTCTCCGGTTTCCGGCCGCCGCGCGGGCGGGTCGGGCCGTACGGGCACGACAAGAGGCCCGACGCGGTGGCGGCGCTGGCCGCCGGGCCCCTGGAGGTCGACCGGCCCGCGCACCCGTACGCCCTGAACTCTGCCGACGACGGCACCGACGACGGTGCGGACATCTCCTCCTTCGCGAACTACGTGGCCGGTGAACTGGCCCTCTTCAACGACCCCGACACCGACCCGGGGCGGGTGGCGCGAGGACTGAAGCAGGTGATGCGCGGACGGCTCTGGCTCTTCCTCCAACGGGTCGCGGGCGACCCCGAAGGCCGCGACCCCGGACTGCCCGAACTGCTGCGAACCGCGACGGAAGCCGGGGCCGGGGCGCTCCGGCTGGCCCGCGCCCCGCAGGGCACCCTGCTGCCGGTGAGCATCGCCGGGACCGCCCGCAACCTTCCGGCCGGGCCGGGCCCCGCGGGCGAACCCGGGTTCTGGAAGGACGCGATTGCCCTGGCGCTGATCACCGGCGACCGGGCGTCGCTGGCGGCGTGCGTCCTCGTCGAGCCGTCGTTCTTCGCGGCGGCGGCGCATCCGACGGACATCACCGCGTACGGGGCGGCGCTGCACGACTACCTCCGGGGCGTGGACCCCGTACCGGCGGTGGACCGGGCGCTGGCCGTCGCCGCCGCGTACGAGCACACGCGCCGGCCCGCGCCGCCGGTCGTCCTCCTCTCACAGGTGGTGGAAGGGGACCGGGAAGGGTTCGCGTTGGCGCTGGTGGACACGTTGGAGCGGCACCGGGAGCACTATTCGACCGGGGAGCTGTCGGAGACGCATCACGCGGTGCTGGACTTGGATGTGCTGGCGCTCGTCTGCCATGTGCGTCGTATGGGCTGGCATGTCCCCGTCTCCTCCCCGTACCTCCCCGAGGGCGTCCTGCCCTCGGCACCCTGAGGCACCCGTCTGCGCCTGTCCGCGCCCGTCTGTGCCTGTCCTCGCAGGTCCCCGTGCCCCTGAAGACTCCCGCCGTAGGCCGGACGGTTGTGTTTCACGCGCGGCCCGTGCGTGGTTGTTCGCGCAGTTCCGCCCCCTATGCCTTCGGCAATGGGGGGACCCCCAGCGCCCTGGCTCTCCCGGGCATCGCCCCACCATCCGGGCCGCGCCCGGCGCCCTCAGTTAGTTCGCGGACCGCGCCACCGTCGTGGTTGTTCGCGCAGTTCCCCGCGCCCCTAAATGCCCTCCCGGGCATCGCCCACGCCGTCTGCCCTGCCGGGCGATGTCTCACTCGCGCCTGCGGCCCGGTGGGTGGCTGGTCGCGCAGTTCCGCCCCCTATGCCTTCGGCGATGGGGGGACCCCCAGCGCCCCTGGGTTGCCCTCCTGACCGCCCTCGAAGAGAGACGGGCACCTTTCCAGGAGCGGTGCCGGGGAGGCATTTAGGGGCTCGGGGAACTGCGAGACAAGCCACATGCGGTCCGCAGGCCGCGAACAAGCTCGGGTCGCTGGGCGCAGCCCGGATCGTGGCGTCCGGGTGGCCGCCCCCGAGCGCAGACGGGGGTCTCGTGGCGCGGGCCGCCCGCAGGGCTACGTGCTGCTGAGGGAGAGTTTGACCGCGAAGCCCAGGAAGAGCGCTCCCGCCGCCGATGTCGCGCCCGCCGAGAGGCGCTTGCGGCGGCGGAACGCCTCCGCGAGGTGCGTGCCCGCGAATATCAGCAGTGACAGATAGAGCGCGCTGGCTATCTGCGCCAGGCCGCCGAGGACCGCGAAGGACAGCGCCGGGTACGAGTACGCCGGGTCCACGAACTGGACGAAGAAGGCGATGAAGAACAGGATCGCCTTGGGGTTGAGCAGGCTGATCACCAGCGCCCGCCGGAACGGGCGCTCCGTCTCGGCGGTCTGCCCGGCATCGGGCGCCTGCGGTATCAGCGCGTCGCCCCGGCTGCGCCACATGCCCCACGCCGCCCGCAGCATGCCCACCGCCAGCCACGTCAGATAGCCCGCGCCCGCGAACTTCACGATCCCGAAGAGCAGGTCGTTGGTCTTGAGCAGCGACGCGATACCCGCCGCCGAGAGCACCATCAGCACCGCGTCCCCGGTGAAGACACCGGCCGCCGCGCGATAGCCGGAGCGCACGCCTCGGCGGGCCGCGACGGAGAGGACGTAGAGCGAGTTCGGCCCCGGCAGCAGAATGATCAGTACGAGTCCGGCCAAGTAGGTCGGAAGGTCGATGACACCCAACATGCCGCGAGTGTCGCACACCCGTACGGATCGCCGTCCAGCCCTGTGGACAACCGTGAACAACCCCGGGGTCTCTTAGAAACCCGCAGGTGGGCGGTGCGTACCCCAGATCTCCCGGAGCGTGTCGCAGACCTCCCCCACCGTCGCCCGCGCCCGCAGCGCCTCCTTCATCGGATACAGCACGTTCTCCCCGGCGGAGCTGCCCGCCGCCGCCCGGAGGGCCGCCAGCGCCGAGCCGACCGCCGCCCCGTCCCGGTCCGCCCGCAGCGCCGCCAGCCTCGCCTTCTGGCGGGTCTCGATCGAAGGGTCGACGCGCAGCGGCTCGTACGGCCGCCCGGCCTCGTCGGCCTGGTCCGTACGGAAGCGGTTGACGCCGACCACGACCCGCTCGCCGTCCTCGGTCTCCCGGGCGATCCGGTACGCGTTCCGTTCGATCTCCCCCTTCTGGAAGCCCAGCTCCACCGCCTCGACCGCCCCGCCCAGCTCCTCGATCCGGTCCATCAGCCGGACCGCCTCCGTCTCCAGGGCGTCGGTCAGGCTCTCCACGGCGTACGACCCGGCGAAAGGGTCGACGGTGGCGGTGACATCGGTCTCGTAGGCGATGACCTGCTGGGTCCGGAGCGCCAGCCGGGCCGAGCGCTCGGTGGGCAGGGCGATCGCCTCGTCGAAGGCGTTGGTGTGCAGGGACTGGGTGCCGCCGAGGACCGCGCCGAGCGCCTGGAGCGCCACCCGGACCAGATTGACCTCGGGCTGCTGGGCCGTGAGCTGCACCCCGGCGGTCTGGGTGTGGAACCGCAGGGTCTGCGCCTTGGGGTCACGGGCCCCGAATCCGTCCCGCATCACCCGGGCCCAGATCCGCCGCGCCGCCCGGAATTTGGCGATCTCCTCCAGGAGGGTCGTCCGGGCGACGAAGAAGAACGACAGCCGGGGGCCGAGTTCATCGGCGGTGAGCCCGGCCGCGAGCGCCGTACGGACGTAGGCGACGGCGTTGGCGAGGGTGAAGGCGACCTCCTGCGCCGGGGACGCCCCGGCTTCCGCCATGTGGTAGCCGGAGACGGAGATCGGGTTCCAGCGGGGCAGCTCGGCCCGGCAGTAGCGGAAGGTGTCCGCGACCAGTCGCAGCGACGGGCCCGGCGGGAAGATGTACGTGCCCCGGGCGATGTACTCCTTGAGGACGTCGTTCTGGATCGTGCCGCTCAGCCGGTGCGCCGGAACACCCCGCTCCGCGGCGACGAGCTGGAGGAGCAGGAGCAGCGGGGCCGCCGGGGCGTTGATGGTCATCGAGGTGGAGACCTGGTCGAGGGCGATGCCCGCGAAGAGTTCCCGCATGTCGTCGAGGGAGTCGACGGCGACCCCGACCCGGCCGACCTCGCCGTGGGCGAGCGGCGCGTCGGAGTCGTACCCCATCTGGGTGGGCAGGTCGAAGGCGACGGAGAGACCGGTGGTGCCGTCGGCGATCAGCCGGCGGTAGCGGGCGTTGGACTCGGCGGCGGTGCCGAAGCCCGCGTACTGCCGGATGGTCCAGGGGCGGCCGGTGTACATGGTCGGGTAGACGCCCCGGGTGAAGGGGTACGCCCCCGGGGCGCCCAGCTTTCGTACGGGGTCCCAGTCCGCCAGCGCCTCCGGCCCGTAGACCGGCTCGACGGGCAGTCCGGACTCGGATTCGCGGGGGTCCGGCATCGCGTCTCGCCTCGCCTTCGTACGGGTCGGTGGGGTGACCGGAATTCATCGATGTCGCCAGGTGGCGACCGGATCCGGCCTGTTTCGGCTTCCCGGAGATCTCGGGGTGTCGTTTTCTCCTCGTCTTCCTCATGATGCTCAACAACGGACGCCCCGGCAGGCCGGGGGGAGCATCCTCGGGGGACACCACAGACATAGGCGGTACCGGGTCGATACAGGTACACACGTATAGGGGGCGCGGCGATGGCCGAGAACATCGGATACGTACAGAAGGCACTGGCGGCGGCAGCGGTCGTCGCTCTCACCGTGAGCTGTACGGCACGGGCGGCCGAGGAACCGTCCGTCAGCGTCGATGCGAAGTCGGACGGCGGGGCCTCGCCCGTCACGCGCCCCGAGTCCACTCGGCCGGCCGTGCCGTCGCCCGCACCGGAGACTTCCCCGTCGGCGCACCCGTCCCCGTCCGCGACTTCGTCGGCGCCGTCGGCTCCGGAGCCGTCCACTCCACCGCCCGGTCCCGTGCTGATGGAGCGGGGCGACAGCGGCGAGCGGGTCCGGGAGCTACAGGCCAGGCTCGCCCAGCTCGACTGGTTCCGCGAGCGGCCCACCGGCACGTACGGCCGGGTGACGGCATCGGCCGTGAGCGGCTTCCAGGAGAAACGGGGCCTGGCCGTCACCGGCGCCGTCGACACGGTGACCTGGGAACGGCTGCGCGGTATGACAAAACGACCGACCCGGGCCGAGTTGGACGGCAGGACCGCCGAGACGAAGCCGAAGGCCGCACTGGACCCGCAATGCCTCAACGGCCGGGTGCTCTGCGTCAGCAAGACGTCCCGCACCCTGTCGTGGGTGGTCGACGGGAAGGTCAGGTCGGCGATGGACGTCCGCTTCGGTGGCAAGGAGACCCCGACCAGGGAAGGCGTGTTCTCGGTGTTCCGGAAGGAACGGGACCACGTCTCCAATCTGTACGACACCCCGATGCCGCTCAGTCTCTTCTTCAGCGGCGGCCAGGCCGTCCACTACTCCGCCGAATTCGCCGCCCAGGGGTACAACGGCGCGTCCCACGGCTGTGTGAACGTCCGCGACCGGGGCGCGCTCGCCGCGATCTTCGACCAGGTACGGATCGGCGACAAAGTCGTCGTCCACTGGTGAGGAAGGTCCGCGAGGAAGGTCGGTAGGGAGAAGGGGCGCGGACGGGACCGGGGGAACGTGCCCCGCCCGCGCCGGTGCGCCAAGCCGTAGGTACGGGGGGAACCCCGGCTCTATGGCGCTCGCCGATGACCAGTCGGCTCACTCTCTACAGCGCCACCGTTCGCGAAAATGTCACACCGGCTTGGGAATACGGTCGAAACCGCAGGTCAGGCGAGTACGTGGAACGGCGGAAGCGCGGCCGGGCCGGTGTCGGCCGCGGCATCGTCGCCCGGTGCCGCACCGGTTTCGGTCCCGGCGTCCGGGTCGTGCTGGAGATAGCGGGTCGGCGGGCCGCTGTCGGGGTCGTGGCCGGGGGGACCGGCCTGGCCGGGACGGGTCTCCTGGCCCTGGCCCTGGCCTTGGCTCTGGCCGCCGCCTTGGCCGTTGGCGTTCCCGTTGGCGTTCCCGTAGCCGTTGCCACCGCCGTTCCCGTTGCCCTGGCCGTTGCCGCCGCCGTTCCCGTTGGCATTGCCGTTGCCGGGCCCCTGGCCGTTGCCGCCGACGCCACCGCCGCCGTTCCCGTTTGCTCCGCCGTTCCCGTTCCCGTTCCCGTTCCCGTTCCCGTTGTCGTTGCCGTTGCCGTTGCCGTTGCCCTGGCCGCCGTTGCCGTTGCCTTTGCCCTTGCCGCTGTTGCCGCCGCCATTGCCGTTGCCGGGCCCGTGGTCATGACCGTGGCCGTGGCCGTGCTCCGCCTTCGGCCCGTCGCCCTGGCCGCCCCGGGCGTCACCGCTGCCCGCGCCCGGTCGCGTACCGTCGGACCGGCCGAGGACCCGATCGCAGTACGCGGCGATCCAGGCCCGGCCCTTGGCCTCCCGCGCCAGCATCCGAAGCGCCTCCGGTGCCACGGCACCCGCACGGTAGTCGCGGCACGCCTTCGCGGTCCGGCTCGACTTCCCGCCCCCGGTCCGCTCGCTCTGCCCGATCCCGGTGCCCTTGACCGGCCGGGACGGCAGACCCGAAGGGCCCTCGCGGTCGGAGCCGCCGGGCGTACGGTTCGCCTCGCCCCGCCCCTCGCCCAGCGGACCCGCCGAGGTCTCCCCGGGAACGGTCCTGCCGGTCGCGGACGTACTCGTGTCGTCGAACGGGTAAGGCAGAAAGTCCGCGCCGGAGGCGACGGCGACCCCGCCGATGGCGAATCCGGCCACGGCGGCCACGAATCCGAGCCTGAGCGGCGCCACCCGGCGCCGCTTGCCGGAGGCCGACCGGTCCCCGCTGGTCCGGGTCCCGGTTCCGGTTCCGGACCCCTTCGCGGTCCCGGTCCGGACGGCACCCAGGGTGACAAGGCCGGGTTTTTCGTCACCATCGCCGTCACTCCCGACGGCGTCGAAGGCCACGGCCGACCGCGTACCCGGTTCCGCCGCTACGGCCCGGGCCGCGCCGGCCGCCCGGAACGCCGCGACGGCCGCGTCCTCACCCGGCAACTCCTCGTCGGCGCGGCCGGAAACGGCCTCCGGTTCGGCGGCGGCGCGCAGCGCCTCGGCCAGCCGTACGGCTTCCGTATGCGCGGGTTCGCCGAGGTCTCCGAGGTCCCCGACCGGTTCACCGCGCAACAGAAGCTCCGCCGTCACCTGGTCGAGCCACTCGTTCCGGTCATCGGCCATCACATGTCCTTCTGCGTCCGCCAACGGGAATGCGTCACACCCGCGGACTCCCTCTCCCCCCGCTTCCCGCCCCGCTGCGGCGGAACGCCGTCCAGCCCCCGGATCCGCTCCGGCCGCCCCCCGGCCCCGGCTGAATCGTCCGCGGTCCCGGGGTTGTCACCCGCCGATTCCGGCGGGACGGGACTGACGCCCTCCGGATCGTCGCCGCCGAGCAGTTCGGCCAGCCGTTTCAGCCCCCGATGGGCGGCGGTCCTCACGGCCCCCGGCCGTTTCCCCAGCGTCTCGGCGGCGGTCTTGGCGTCCAGCCCCACGACCACCCGCAGCACCACGGCCTCCGCCTGGTCCTGGGGCAGCCGGGCGATCAGGGCCATGGTGTCCCCGGTGGCCAGCGCCTCCATCGCCTCGTCCGCGGTATCCGAATCGGCGGCCCGCCCGGCCAGCTCCGAATCGTCCCCGCCGACCGCCGGACGCCGCCCCCGCATCCGGATGTGATCCAGCGCGCGATTACGGGCTATGCGCGCCGCCCAGCCCCGGAACCGGTCCGCGTCCCCGCTGAACCTGTCCAGGTCGCGGGCTATCTGGAGCCATGCCTCGGACGTCACGTCCTCGGCGTCGGGCTCCCCGACGAGCGTCCGCACATAGCCGAGCAGCCGCGGGTGCACCGCGCGGTACACAGAACGGAACGCGCACTCGTCCCCGCCCTGTGCCGCGAGCACCGCGGCTGTCAGCTCCGCGTCGTCCCCCAGCACAATCTCTACCTGTACCCGTGTCTGTGCCTGTTCGGTTTCGCAGCCGGTCAGCGCTGCGCCGCTCTGCTCTCAGCCCTTGTACGAGCCTGCACGCTACGTCGTCGTACAGCGCCCCGTCCACGGCTTGTACAACTTGCAACAAAATCGCGAGCGACCTCGTCCGAACGGACAGTGACAGAAATCGACCGCCCGGCGCAGAGTGGGTTACGGGGCCGTACAGCGGACCCTGCGGACGGCGACCGGGGCCTCTCCTGTGGGGGGTGGCGGCCCCGGTCGTCCTCCTTCGAGCCTTCCCCGGGCCCTCTCCCGGTCTTCTCTCCACCGCTCGTCTCACCGGCGGTACGGATTTCACACCCATCGACGCGGCGGCGTGACGCACGCCACATTTCGAGCACTTCAGGTGCGGGGTCCACCGCCACGGGCACGACGGGAGACGGCCGCGGCCAGGACCCGGCGGCCCTCCGTCGCGGCGTTGAGCGCCTGCCGCAGACCGGCCGTGCCGGTGCCGTCGGCCAGCAGGTTCAGGATGCGGATCTGACGTCGCAGCTCACCGGCCGTGAGGGGGTCGGCCGGAGCGGCTTCGTCGGGTGCGGCGTCGTCGCCGGTGCCGTAGCGGCGGTGCAGGGCCAGCGATACGGCGGAGCACTCGTCCGCCCAGGTCCGCAGCGGGCCCGTGGCCCACTCGGCGGGGGCCGACTCCAGCATGGCGCGTACGGCGTCGGCACCCAGACCGTCGGCGGCGTCGGGCGCGCCGGTGTCGCCGCCCGGGTCACGCTCCGGCGGGCCCTTCAGGGACTCCCGCGCCTCCGCGAGCCGCGCCGACCAGTGCGCGGGGCCGTTGCCGAGCGCCGCCCACAGGGGGCGCAGCGCCTCGGGGTCGGCGGCGTCGTCGCCGAGGAGCGGAAGGCACCGTTCCAAACAGGCCACACCACCGGCCGCGAGCGCGCGCTCGTCGGCCCGCTCGATCAATTCCCTCAGGTCACTCAGGCCACCGGACGTCACGGGACGCCTCCCCTCGCGGCCCTGGGCCGCTCGCTCCACCTGCGAACTCGTGGCGCAAACTACTCGCTTCGGGGGTATCGCGCCATGGGTTCAGGGAGTCCGGAACGGCGGGAGTCGTCCGTTACTCCACCAACTCAGTCCGAATCGCACACACTTACGCCATGCTTCTGTTACATTCGGGCCAACCGGAGAGTGGCTTGCGGGGGCCTTGCGGTCGCCCGTCCGAGCCCTCCGGGGCCGCGGTGCGGGCCCGCACTCCCCCGGGTGGGCCCGTACCGTCGGCAAACGCCGGACGCCGAGAGGCGTTACCGCATCACCGGCAAGGACGGCAGAATCGGCTGGCCGCCCCCCGCCACCTTCTCCTTCTGCATCACGGTGACCCTGCGGACGACCAGGATCGCCAGCACGGCGGCAGCGATCGCGGTGACGCTCCCGAACATCATGGCGTTCGCGGCCGTGATCAACTCATCAGGCGTCTCCGCCTTGATGTAGTTCTGGTTGGCACCGAGTTCCACCACTGTGCTCACGACCCACACCGTCCACCAGGCCGTAAGGAGCGTCGGCGGCTGCTGGTCCTTGGGGCCGTACGGGTTGAAGCGACTGGCCTCCCAGATGGTTCCCGCGACCAGCCTGGGGATCACCAGATTGACGAACGGTATGAGCCAGCCGCCGATCGCCCAGCCCCGTCCCCAGCGGGTGATGTCGGGGGCGAAGGCGGACGCGTTGGCCCGGGCTACGGCGAACCAGATGATGAACAGCACACCCGTTACCAAGAGCACTGTCATCTCGAAGGAGATGGACAGGGCGATCAGCCTGTCCGCGTCGTCGGCCTCGTCCCGGGTGACCCCGAACGGCGGCGCGTCCTTGATGTCCTTCGCGACATTGCTCACGTTCATCGCCGCGCCGATGGCGAACAGCTTGGCCACGATCGTCAGACAGAGCAACACGATCACCGCGTAGGAGAGCCCAACCGGGGCTTTGACCTGCCGGGTGGGGCCCCCGTACGCGCGGGGCGCCGAAGCGTACTGCGGCATCGGGGCGTAGCCGTAGCCGGGTGCGGGCGGCGACGCGGGGCCGGGCGGCGGTACGGGACCCGGGCCGGGGACCGGGCCCGGGGCGCCGACGGCGGTGGCGCTCGCGGCGCACTGCTGGCACAGGCCCTGCGCGGTGGCCGCGGGGTTCCGGCGGCAAATGGAACAGGGTGTCATCGATACGCCCCCCTGGCGCGGAGAAAAAGGATTCAGCACGGCCGTGCGGAGCGGCTCGGCCGTGTCCCCGCCACGGGCGTCTGCGGACCGTACGCGTCCGGAGGCGCCGCCGTCCAACGGGATCCCCTCGTGCGCGGGTGATACCTCGCGCCAAAGCCGGTCCCGTCTGCCGATGACCGTGCGATTCGGGCCGCGCGCCCGTCGTGGCCTGTCGCGCAGTTCCGCCCCCTACGCCTGGCGGCGTGGGGGGACCCCCAGCGCCCCTGAAATGCTTCCCCCGCCGGGGCCCTGACAAAGTGGCCCGGCGTCGCGGCGGGAATCCCCCCGGGCTGGGACCGGGCAAGGCCCCGGGGTCAGGACAGTCGGCGGGCCAGGGACTCGAAGGACTGCCAGTTCCGCGGCGGTGGGGACGCGTTCCAGATCTTTTGGGAGAGGGCCGCCAGGGGGAGGCGGATGCCCTGCGCCACCTGTGCCGGGGTCTGGGCCTTCGACAGGTCGCACCAGACCGCGAAGCGCGCGCCCAGTATCCGGGAGTCGTACCGGCTCGGGACCGGTTTCGTGCCGCGCAGGGTCAGGGGGGTCCATTCCTCGTAGATGCGGCGGCCGGTGGGGTAGGTGAAGTCGTTGGGCTCGCCCAGTACGTAGTAGAGGTACTCGTCGTTGAGGTTCACCACCCGGCGGCCCTCCGCCAGATACTCCTCCGGCGGGCGCGCGCCGATCTCCTTGCCCGTCCAGTACTCGACCTCGACGTCCTTCGCGACGGAGACCTCGCCGCCCCGGAAGTAGCCGTCGTTCCACGCCTTGGGGACCCGGTCCAGGGCCCGGACGACCGCCGCCCGGTCGTTGACCCAGCGGGTCGCGAGGTCGCTCACCCGGCCCCCGGGGCCGTACGCCGCGCGGGCCTTCGCCGCCAGGGACGGGAAGGACGCCTCCGGGTTACGCCGGGTCAGCGCCTGGTACTCGTCGCCGCCCAGATGCCAGTAGCGGCCCGGGAAGAGTCCGGCGTACTCCCGCAGCAGTTCGTCGACGAGCCGGGCCGACCCCGGGTTCCCGATGTCGATCGCGCCCGGCACCACCCGTCCGGCGGAATCCCTCAGCCGCAGTTCGGGGTGGTGCTTCAGGACCGCGCCGAGATGGCCTGGCGAGTCGATCTCGGGGATCACCGTGATGTGCAGGGACTCGGCGAGGGCCAGGATCCGCCGGACCTCCGCCTTGGTCAGCCGGTCGGCCGAGACGACCTCGGGGTGGCGGGTGGATTCGATCCGGAAGCCCTGGTCGTCGGAGAAGTGCAGGCCGAGCTGGTTCAGCTTGAGGTCCGCCATCTCCCGCAGCCGGTCCTCGATCCAGGCCGCCGCGAACGGCTTACGGGCGATGTCGATCATCAGGCCGCGCTGGGGGCGGGCGGGCCCGTCGGTGATCTCGCCCTCCGGGACGGTGCCGCCGGAGCGGAGGGCCTGCTTCACGGTCCGGGTGCCGTAGAAGACGCCCGCCGGGTCGCGGCCGGTGATCAGGACCCGGTCGCCGCCGGTGCGGATGGTGTACGACTCCGGTCCGCTGGGCGCGCCCGTGCCGTCGGTGAGTTCGATGTCGCCGCGCCGGACGGGGTCCTCGCCCGCGTAGGGGATGCCGATTTCCCGGGCGAGCAGCCGGGCCTCGTCGGCGAGGCGGGCCCGGCCGGGGGCGACGACGACCCGGGAGCCGGGGCCGGGTTTCCAGCCGGGGCCCCGGGCGGGGGTGTGGCGGGTGACGGCGGGGACGGTCGCGGGCGCGGTGGAGAGGGGGAGGGTGCTGTCCGGATCGCTGGTCGGCGGGGGGAGCCGGGTCTTCGCGGGCGACGGCACCGGGGTACCCGACCGGGAGCCCGTACCGGGGTCGGTGCCGGAGTTCGTACCGCCGCCGGAACAGGCGGCGGCCGTGACGGCGGTGAGCAGGGCGAGAGCCGCGACGCGCCGGGCGCGGCGGCGTGACCGGGGAGCCGGGGCCGGGTTGGGTATGACCCGGGTCGATATCACTCGTCCTCCTCCGGCCCGGTTGTCGCGTCCGGGGGGCCCGGAAACTCAGCCGTCGCCGTTCGTCCGCTCGGATGTCGGGCATCCGTTCCATCCCGTCCGGTCAGGAACGTCAAGATCTGTCCATCTTCCGTCCATCACATGGTCCGAAACCCTCCCGTCCGGGTGAAAATCGCGCATCCGTCGGACGTCTGCTCGTACACCTGGATAGCGTTGTGTCCCATTCGCCCCTCCCTCACCAGTTTTCCGCCGCCGTCGCGGTCGTCCCCGACGTCCTCCGCCCCGAGGAGCCCACGCTGTTCAGCGATTCCGAGACCGGGACCGGCCTGCCGGACGCCCTGCGCGGTCCGCCCGCCGCCGGGTTCGTCCTACCCGCGCAGGCCACCGCCAGTCCCCGGACCTCGGACGACGGACGCGCCCTCGGGCACCAGGGTGGGGCGGCGGGCGGCTCCCGGCCACCGGAGCGGGGCGGGGCCGTACGGCGGACCGCCCCGGGTGTGACCCGGCTGAACGAGGCGCCGCCGGAGGAAGCCGTCGCCGCGCTGCTCGCCTGCTGCGGCAGCACGCGCTGGGCCGAGCGGGTGACGGCGCACCGCCCCTACCCGGATACGGCCGCCCTGCTGGCCGCGGCGGACGAGGCGGCGTACGACCTGACGCCCCGGGACGTCGCGGAGGCGCTGGCCGACGAGTATCCGGCCGGGCCGCATCCGGAGGCACCGCACGGCCCGCATGTGCTGATGGCGCTGGCGGCGGCCCAGGACGCGTACGAGGAGCGGTTCGGTCATACGTTCGTGATCTGTCTCGACGGCTACCGGCCGGACGAGCAGCTGGACCAGATCCTGTCGGACATCCGGCTGCGGCTGGCCCATGAGCCCGACCACGAACGGGAGGTCGCGGCCGAGCAGCTGCGGGGCGTGGCCCGGAGCAGGCTGCGGCAGCTCGCGGCGGGGCGGGCGGAGCCGTATCCCCCGCCCGGCGGATCGCCGGGCGGGTCGGCGGGCGTGCCGCCGGGCGGGTCGGCGGGCGCGCCGCCGGGCGGGTCGGCGGGCGCGCCGGAACCCGCGGGCGCGATGGCGCCTGTGGCCCCTGTGACACCTGTGAACCCGGCGGAACCGGACCGCTGACCCCCGCCGAACCGGATTCTCACCCCGGCGCAGCCGTGCCTCGCACCCCGGCGGAACCGGCCGCGCCCAGGTGGCGGGCGGCGTTTCGCGGCCGGCGGGACCGGAATCGGGCAGGATCCGGCGGACGGGCCTTCCCCCGGTTCCCCGGTAGCCCGTCCGTGGCTCTTCGACTGCCGGTTTGATCACACCGGAGGACCCCGCGCGAACGAACCGACAAAGCGTCGCTACGATGGCCGGGGCCGGTGGACCGTACCCGGCCGGGCCAGACCGACAACCCAAGCCGGCAGGCCCCAGTCCCCGCTCCCGGAGGGTTCTTCCGTGCCGGCTGGAACGCTGTACCGCGGCCGGGAAGGAATGTGGTCCTGGGTGGCTCATCGAGTCACCGGCGTCCTCATCTTCTTCTTCCTGTTCGTCCACGTCCTGGACACCGCTCTCGTCCGCGTCTCCCCAGAGGACTACGACAAGGTCGTGGCCGTCTACAAGACGCCGATCGTCGCCCTGCTCGAGTACGGCCTGGTGGCGGCCGTACTCTTCCACGCGCTGAACGGCCTGCGGGTCATCGCCGTGGACTTCTGGTCCAAGGGACCCCGCTACCAGAAGCAGATGCTCTGGACCGTGATGGGCATCTGGATCGTGCTGATGGCGGGTGCCCTGTACCCCGTCCTCGGCCACGCCGCACGCGAAGTCTTCGGAGGCTGACGCCGCTATGTCCGCTGACACCTCTTCCGCGATCGGCCCCGTCGAGACCGGTCCTCAGTACGACGTCGACAACCCGGCGCCGGTGATCGAGCCCCCGCGCAAGCGGACCGGCCGCACCCCCCGCTCCACCCGCGGCAACTTCGAGATGGCCGCCTGGCTGTTCATGCGGCTCTCGGGTGTGGTGCTGGTCGTCCTGGTCATCGGCCACCTGATCATCCAGCTGGTGCTGGACGGCGGCGTCTCCAAGATCGGCTTCGCGTTCGTCGCGGGCCGCTGGGCGTCCCCGTTCTGGCAGGTCTGGGACCTGCTGATGCTCTGGCTCGCCATGCTGCACGGCGCCAACGGCCTGCGTACCGTGATCAACGACTACGCCGAGCGCCCGAACACGCGGCTGTGGCTCAAGGGCCTGCTGTACACCGCCACGGTGTTCACCATCCTGCTGGGCACGCTGGTGATCTTCACCTTCGACCCGAACATCCGCTAGAGCCGGGGCTGACGACACCTCATGAAGATCCACAAGTACGACACCGTCATCGTCGGCGCCGGTGGCGCGGGCATGCGCGCGGCCATCGAGGCCACCAAGCGCAGCCGTACGGCGGTACTGACCAAGCTCTACCCGACCCGCTCCCACACGGGCGCCGCGCAGGGCGGCATGGCCGCCGCGCTGGCGAACGTGGAAGAGGACAACTGGGAGTGGCACACCTTCGACACGGTCAAGGGCGGTGACTACCTGGTCGACCAGGACGCCGCCGAGATCCTGGCGAAGGAGGCCATCGACGCCGTCCTCGACCTGGAGAAGATGGGTCTGCCGTTCAACCGGACCCCGGACGGCACCATCGACCAGCGCCGCTTCGGCGGCCACTCGCGCAACCACGGCGAGGCCCCGGTCCGCCGGTCCTGCTACGCCGCGGACCGCACCGGTCATATGATCCTCCAGACGCTGTACCAGAACTGCGTCAAGGAGGGCGTGGAGTTCTTCAACGAGTTCTACGTCCTGGACCAGCTGATCACCGAGGTCGACGGGGTCAAGCACTCCGCCGGTGTGGTGGCGTACGAGCTGGCCACCGGTGAGATCCACATCTTCCAGGCGAAGGCCGTGATCTACGCCTCCGGCGGCAACGGCAAGTTCTTCAAGGTCACCTCCAACGCGCACACCCTCACCGGTGACGGCCAGGCGGCCTGCTACCGGCGCGGTCTGCCGCTGGAGGACATGGAGTTCTTCCAGTTCCACCCGACGGGCATCTGGCGGATGGGCATCCTGCTCACCGAGGGCGCCCGCGGCGAGGGCGGCATCCTCCGCAACAAGGACGGTGAGCGCTTCATGGAGAAGTACGCGCCCGTCATGAAGGACCTCGCCTCGCGCGACGTGGTCTCCCGCTCCATCTACACGGAGATCCGCGAGGGCCGCGGCTGCGGTCCCGAGGGCGACCACGTCTACCTCGACCTGACGCATCTGCCGCCGGAGCAGCTGGACGCCAAGCTGCCCGACATCACCGAGTTCGCCCGGACCTATCTCGGGATCGAGCCCTACACGGACCCGATCCCGATCCAGCCGACCGCGCACTACGCCATGGGCGGCATCCCGACCAACGTCGAGGGCGAGGTGCTGGCCGACAACACCACCGTCGTCCCGGGCCTCTACGCCGCCGGTGAGGTCGCCTGTGTCTCCGTGCACGGCGCCAACCGGCTGGGCACCAACTCGCTGCTGGACATCAACGTTTTCGGGCGCCGCGCGGGCATCGCCGCCGCCGAGTACTCCGCCACCGCCGACTACGTCGAGCTGCCGGAGAACCCGGGATCCCTGGTCGAGCAGCTGATCGAGGGGCTGCGGGACTCCACGGGCAACGAGCGCGTGGCGGAGATCCGCCGCGAGCTGCAGGAGACCATGGACGCCAATGTGATGGTGTTCCGGACCGAGCAGACCATCAAGACGGCCGTCGAGAAGATCGCCGAGCTGCGCGAGCGCTACAAGAACGTGTCCGTCCAGGACAAGGGCAAGCGCTTCAACACGGATCTGCTGGAGGCCGTCGAGCTGGGCAACCTGCTGGAGCTGGCCGAGGTCATGGCCGTCTCCGCACTGGCCCGCAAGGAGTCCCGCGGCGGTCACTACCGCGAGGACTACCCCAACCGCGACGACGTCAACTTCATGCGCCACACCATGGCGTACCGCGAGGTCGGCGAGGACGGCTCCGAGACCGTCCGGCTCGACTACAAGCCGGTCGTCCAGACCCGCTACCAGCCGATGGAGCGTAAGTACTGATGGCTACCCCGACCATGGACAAGGTGGAGGCGGAGGCGGCGGCCTCGTCCCATCTGATCACCGTCACGTTCCGGATCCGCCGGTTCAACCCGGAGCTGTCCGAGCATGCGGTCTGGGAGGACTTCGAGTTCGAGATCGACCCCAAGGAGCGGGTCCTCGACGGCCTCCACAAGATCAAGTGGGACCTCGACGGAACGCTGACCTTCCGGCGGTCGTGCGCCCACGGCATCTGCGGCTCCGACGCGATGCGGATCAACGGCAAGAACAGGCTCGCCTGCAAGACGCTGATCAAGGACATCAACCCGGAGAAGCCCATCACGGTCGAGGCCATCAAGGGCCTGACGGTCCTCAAGGACCTGGTCGTGGACATGGAGCCGTTCTTCCAGGCGTACCGCGACGTGATGCCGTTCCTGATCACCAAGGGGAACGAGCCCACCCGCGAGCGCCGGCAGTCCGCCGAGGACCGCGAGCGGTTCGACGACACCACCAAGTGCATCCTGTGCGCGGCGTGCACCTCGTCGTGCCCGGTGTTCTGGAACGACGGGCAGTACTTCGGCCCGGCGGCGATCGTCAACGCCCACCGCTTCATCTTCGACTCGCGTGACGAGGCCGGGGAGCAGCGCCTTGAGATCCTCAACGACAAGGACGGCGTCTGGCGCTGCCGGACGACCTTCAACTGCACGGACGCCTGTCCGCGCGGCATCGAGGTCACCAAGGCGATCCAGGAAGTGAAGCGGGCGCTGATCACCCGCCGCTACTGACGCGGCCTCGCCGCCGGTGACGGCGGCGGCCTTACGACGGGCTCGACGACGGGTCCCGCGTCCACTGTGGTGGGCGCGGGGCCCGTTCTGCGTGTCCGGGGGCTCCGGGGGCTCCGGGCGGAGGCGGGTAACCGGCCGGGTTCGGGCGGTGGTTCGGCGGATGGGCTTCACCCCGGGGCGCGGCGGCTGGCAGGATCAAGGTGTTTGCCGTGTCGAAGCAGTGGGAAGCGGGGAGCCCGACGATGACCCAGCCCGATCCGTTCCAGCAGCCGCCCCAGCCCTCCGGGCCGCCCGGGCAGCCGCCTGGCCAGCCGGAGTACCAGTGGGGTCCGGAGGCCGCGCCCGGTACGCCCGCGTACGGCTCTCCGGCGCCCGGCTACGGCTATCCGGACCCGGCCGGGAACTACAGCCCGACCATGCCCGGTATGCCGGGGGCGGCGGGCCTGCCGGTGCCCGCCCAGCCGGCGGCCGGCGGCGGGACGCCGCTGGTGTCGATCGGGGACATCACGGTCCTGCCGGACACCATCATCACCCCGTCCGGGAACATGCCGCTGCGCGGCGCGGTCTGGAACGCCGTGGACATGTCCCGGACGGAGGAGAAGATCCCGGCCCATGCGATCGTGCTGGCGGTGATCTTCTTCTTCGCCTGTCTGCTGGGGCTGCTGTTCCTGCTGATGAAGGAGCGGAAGACCACCGGCTATATCCAGGTCACCGTCACCAGCGGCGGCCGTCATCACGCGACGATGATCCCGGCCCGGGACGCCATGACCTTCCAGCAGGTCATGGGGCAGGTGAACTACGCCCGTTCGGTCAGCTCCATGTGACGACCCGGGCGGGGCGGCGCCCACGCGAATGAGCCGTACGGCCCGTCAGCGGGTCGTACGGCTCATCCGTGTACGGCCATCGGCGGCCTCACGGCTCACCGGCGGACCGTACGGCGGCTCAGCGGGGCGTCTCCGCGAGGTACTCCGTCAGCAGGGCGTCGATCTCCGCCGGGCGCTCCAGGCCCGGCAGATGGCCTGCCCACGGCAGCCGCAGGCGGCGGGCGGCGGGCAGCAGCTCCGTCAGCCGGTCCGCCGCCGCGCCGAACTCCGGCAGGTCGTGGTCGCCGGAGACCACCAGGGCGGGGACCGTGACGGCGGTGAGCGCGGCCGGGTCGTACTCCCCGTCGCCGCTGTACTCCTCGGCTTCGGCGAGCTGGACCTCGTACGCCCGCAGTTGCATTCCGGCCACGGCGGCCAGGGTCTTCTCGTCGGCCTCGGGCCCGAGGAACGTCCGCGCGGAGAGCGCCGCCGCCTCGTCCAGGTCGCCGTACTCGACGAGTCCGACCTCGCGCTCCTCGAAGGCCGTCATCTCGGGGCTGTCGGGGATGCCGGGGAGTCCGGCGCAGAGCAGAACGAGCCCGGCGACCCGGCCGGGGGCGCGCAGGGCGATCTCCAGGGCGGTCCGGCCGCCGTACGAGGCGCCGATCAGCACCGCCCGGTCCATACCGGCGGAGTCCATCAGGGCCAGGACGTCATCGGCGTCGCTGTAGGAGCCGCTGCCGCAGGGCGTGTCGCCGAAGCCGCGGAAGTCGCCCCGGACGACGCGGTGTCCGGCCGCCGCGATCGCCTCGTACTGGGAGTCCCACATCCGGCGGTCGCAGACCGTGGAGTGCAGCAGAACGACGTCGTGGCCGCCGTCGGGTGTACCTGTCATGTCATATGTCAGCATCGCGGCGGACTCTACCCCGCGCCCCGCCCCGGTCACGTGCCTTTTTCCGGCGGACCGGCGCCCCGGCGGGGTCGCCGCCTCGCGCCCGGCTCCCGGCCCGCCGCCGGGCTTCTCCCGGCCACCGCCCCAAGTCGCGTTCCGGAAGCGCCAGTTCCGCGTTGAACATGTTCAAAAACAGGGCTACATTCCTGGTGTCGGTCTTTTGAACACGTTCAGAAAGGTCGCGACATGGATCTCCACGTCGTCGGATATCTGGTCTATCTACCGGTCAGCGTGGCGCTGACCGTCTGGGTCGCCCGCACGCTCAGCCACAACGGCCGGGTCTTCCTCGCCGATGTGACCCAGGGGGACGAGAAGCTCGCCGATGCCGTCAACCATCTGCTGGTCGTCGGCTTCTACCTGGTCAACCTGGGCTTCGTCGCCCTCTATCTGAAGATCGCCGGGTCGATCGCCGACACCCGGGAGCTGTTCGACGCGCTGTCGGTGAAGTTCGGGGTGGTACTGCTCGTCCTGGGTCTGCTGCATCTCACCAACGTCTACGTCCTCAACCGGTTCCGGCGGCGCGGCATGGCGGACGAGTCGGTTCCGCCGGTGGCGCCCGCGGGCTGGACCCCCGCGGGCTGGGCCCCGCCCGCGCCGCGGGACACCCCGGACGAGCGATGACCACCGCCGGACCCGGCCGGGGCACCACCGTCCGGCGCGCCGGAAGATGCCGGGGCGTACCGGTCCAGCGGCTCACCGTCCTCTACGACCCGGACTGCGGGCTCTGCGCCCATCTGCGGAACTGGCTGCTCCGCCAGCCCCAGTTGGTGCCGCTGGACCTGGTACCCGCCGGGTCCGACCGGGCGCGGGCCCTCTTCCCCCGGCTCGACCACTCGACGACCCTCCGGCGGATCACGGTCGTCGGCGACCGGGGCCAGGTCTACCGGGACGACGCGGCGTTCCTGGTCTGCCTCTGGGCGCTGGTCTCGCACCGGGCGACGGCCCGCCGGCTGGCGACCCCGGCGGGGCGGCCGTTCGTCCGGGCCGCCGTACTCGCCGCCTCCGCGTACCGGGCCTCGACCGGCGCGTCGGCCCGCGAGGTGCCGCCGGGCGGGCCGCCCTGTGACGACCGGTGCGCCCCGCCCGGTTAGGCTCGGGCAGCGTGACCGACCGGACCAACGACGCCAGCGTCAGCGTCGCACGAGCGCCCAAGAGCGAGCAGACCCGCACCCTGATCCTCGAAACCGCGTTGCGGCTCTTCCAGGAACGCGGTTACGACCGGACCACGATGCGGGCCATCGCCAAAGAGGCGGGGGTCTCGGTGGGGAACGCGTACTACTACTTCGCCTCCAAGGACCATCTCGTCCAGGGCTTCTACGACCGGATCGGCGCCGAGCACCGGGCGGCCGTACAGCCCCTGTTGGAGCGGGAGACCGAGCTGGGGGCCCGGCTCTCCGGAGTGCTCAACGCCTGGCTCGACGTCGCGGAGCCGTACCACGAGTTCGCGGCCCAGTTCTTCAAGAACGCGGCCGATCCGGAGAGTCCGCTCAGCCCCTTCTCGGTCGAGTCGGAGCCCGCGCGGGAGGCGGCCGTCGCCATCCACCGGGAGGTGCTGGCGGGGTCGCGGACGAAGGTCCCGGCGGAGCTGAGGGACACCCTGCCGGAGATGATGTGGCTGGCGCAGATGGGCATGGTGCTGGCCTGGATCTTCGACCGGTCCGAAGGGCACGAGCGGGCCCGCAGACTGGCGGACCAGGGGGCCAGGATCACCGCGAAGGGCATCGTCCTGGCCCGGTTCAAGGTGCTGCGGACGCTCGTGGCCGACGTACACGAGCTGCTGACGGACCTGCTGCCGGGGATGGCCCAGAGCGCGGCGGACCGGCGGGCCACCGCCGACGCCGTCGCCGCCCGGAAGAAGTCCGTACGGCGGAGGACCGCGGCAAAGGCGGCAAAGGCGGCGGAGGCCGGGGAGGCGGAGGCCGGGGAGGCGGCTGCCTCCCCGGGGTCCGGGCACGGGACGGACCGGCGGGGCGAAGGGGCCGGGGGCCGTCCGGCGGGGCCGGGCGCCTCCGGCTGACGCCCCTTTCCGGAACCCGGCCCCGGCCCCGTGTCACGCCTCCGGGGACGCCAGCTGGACCATGGTGATATCGGAGTCGGCGCCCACCCGGACCGGCGGCCCCCACGCGCCCGCGCCCCGGGTGACGTACAGCTGGGTGTCCCCGTACCGCTCCAGACCCTCGACCGTCGGATTGGCCAGGGCCGCCAGATACTCCCCCGGCCAGAGCTGGCCGCCGTGGGTGTGGCCGGAGAGCTGGAGGTCGACGCCGTGCTTCCGGGCGTCGTGGACGACGACGGGCTGATGGGCCAGGAGTACGGCGGTACGGCCGCGATCGCGGTCACCGAGCGCCTTCTCGAAGTCGGGCCCCTTGCCCTCGGTCTCGCCCGCCAGATCGTCCACCCCGGCGAGGTCGAAGCCCGCCGCGATCTCCACCCGCTCGTTCTCCAGCGGGCGCAGCCCCAGCTCGCGGACATGGTCGACCCACTGCTGCGCGCCGGAGAAGTACTCGTGGTTGCCGGTGACGAAGAACGAGCCGTGGCGCGCCTCCAGACCGGTCAGCGGCTCGGCGGCCGGGCCGAGGTCCTCGACGTTCCCGTCGACCATGTCGCCGACGATGGCGACCAGATCGGGGTTGGCCCGGTTGATGGTGTCGACGATCCGCTGGGTGTGGGCCCGGCCCAGGATCGGACCGAGGTGGATATCGCTGACCACGGCGATCCGGAAACCATGGGCCGACCTGGGGAGTTTGGCCAGCGGGACGGTGACCCGCTTGAGGGTCGGTCCGTTGAGTACGCCGTACGTGCCGAAGCCCACGGTCCCCACAGCGGCGGCGGCAGCTCCCCCGCCGACCACCCGGGAGACGAACATGCGCCGGGACACACCGCCGCCGGGCCGCGCCGGGGGCTCGGCCTCCGAGGGGGCGGGCGCGGTCTTCGGCTCCGGCTCCGGACCCGGCTCCGAGGACGCGGGCGCGGTGGCCACGGGCGCGGCCTCCGGCTCGGCGACGGTGACCGGGGCGGAGGCGGTGCCGGAGGCGGGCTCGGGGGCCGGGAGCGGCGCCGGTGCCGGTTCGGTGGTCACCGGGGCAGGGGAGTCGGCGAGCACCGTGACGGTCCCCGCGCGGGCGTCGCGCCGGGCGGCGAGCCTCAGCCAGCCGAACCGTATGACCTCACCCGCCACCAGGAACAGCACCAGATACAGCAGGACCGCCAGCCACAGGAACCCCGGCCAGGCGAGGACCTGCTGGAGCTCGAACGGCACCCCCGAGCGGGCCGAGAACTGGGCCCCGACGGAGATCAGCGGCAGTACGGTCAGCACCACCGCGCCGGTCCGGCGCGCCTTCCGGCTGGTGGTCAGATCGCGGACGAGTCTCCGCCAGATGTACCAGTGCGCCGCCGCGAGCAGAGCGATCACCGCGACCACCGCGAGCAGGACGACCACGATCACAGACCGCTCCCTCGTTCTCCGTGCGCTGCCGGGGAACCCGGTCCGATCCGGGGCCCTCCGGGCATCTCAACGCGTCAGCCGCGCCGCTGGTGCCCGGATCCGGAGTCAGACTCCGGTCGGGCCGCCGGAACCATGATCCACCCCGGCGGGTTCCACCGCGTCCTGATCCCGTCGCAGCGCCCTGACGCCCCGGAACCCGATGACGCCGATGACCGTCCCCAGAAGAAACGACACGACGGCGAGCACCAGATGGACCCAGAAGTAGCCGGTGGGGTCACCGGCTTCGTCGAAGGCGAGTCCGCTGCCGTCCTTCCAGAGATTCCGGACGAAAGATATCCAGATGAACCAGCTCCACGCCCCGAAGGCGAGCAGGAACCAGGAGACGGGGCGGCTGAGCTTCATGGGACCAGTATCCGGACGGCGGACGGGTGCGGGCGGCCGGGGTCGGACGGGTCATGACGCCCCGGCCGGTGGGGCGGCGCGCCCGGACCGCCCGCCGTCTCGGCGACTCGCCGACCCGACAAGCATATTTTCCTCTCCGACAGGTAATTTCTGGTCCGTGTCTGTTCTGAAGAAAACGGCCTTGACGGCCGCCGCCGCGTCGCTGCTGCCCGCGTTCGCCGCCGCCCCCGCGTTCGCGTCGGCCCACGAGGGCGCCACCGCCGCCGCGCCGGACAGGACGGTCACCCGGGTCACCGCGCCCGCCACCCCGGGCCCCTCGACCTCCCCCTCGACCTCCCCCTCGACCTCCCCCTCGACTTCGGCCTCCACGCCGCCTCCGGCGGACGACGGCAAGCCGGGCGCGCCCGCCCGCAAGCAGCCCGCGCCCCCGGCCACGATGTCCACGGTCGGCGGTACGCAGCTGGGGCTGCCCGGAACCCAGGTGAAGCTGGGAGCGGGCGCGCCCGTACTGCCGTCGGCCCTCAGCGCCCGGTCGTGGATCGTCGCCGACGCGGAGAGCGGCGACGTCCTCGCCTCGCACAACGCGCACTGGCGGCTGCCGCCCGCCTCCACGATGAAGATGCTCTTCGCGGACGCCCTGCTGCCCAAGCTGCCCAAGACGGACACCCACAAGGTGAGCTGGCAGGACACGGAGGGCGTGGGGCCCGGCAGCAGCGCCGTGGGCGTGAAGGAGGGGCTGACGTACACCGCCCACGATCTGTGGAACGGAGTCTTCCTGGTCTCCGGGAACGACGCGGTGCACGTCCTCGCGGCGATGAACGGCGGAATCGCGAAAACCGTGCGGGACATGCAGGCCCACGCGGAGGAGCTCCAGGCGCTGGACACCCAGGTCGTGTCGCCGGACGGGTACGACGCGCCGGGCCAGGTCTCGTCCGCGTACGACCTCACCCTGATCGCCCGCAGCGGCCTCCAGAAGAAGGACTTCCGGGACTACGCGGCCACGGCCAAGGCCAAGTTCCCGGGCAAGGTGGTGGACGGGAAGCGGGAGAGCTTCGAGATCGTCAACACGAACCGGCTGATCACCGGGGACGGGGTGGCGCCCTATCCGGGGATCGCGGGCGTCAAGAACGGCAATACGTCCCAGGCCGGGGCCACCTTCACCGGGGTCGCCGAACGCAACGGCAAGGTCCTCCTGGTGACCGTGATGAACCCGGACTCCGGCGAGCGGCAGGCCGTCTACAAGGAGACCGCGCGACTGTTCGATTGGGGCTTCGCGGCGGCGGGCAAGGTCACCCCGGTGGGCGAACTCGTCGCGCCCCGCTCGGCGACGCCGCCGGTGGGCGCGGGCCCGGACAAGCACTCCGCCCAGACGGACCGGACGAAGAAGGCGTCCGCCGGGCAGGCGGGGACGTCGTCGGGCGGTGTGGGAACGGCCCTGGCGATCGCGGGCGGCGTGCTGGTGGTCCTCGCGGCCGGGGTGTTCCTGGTCAACCGCCGCTGGCCGAGGCGCCGGGCCTGATCCGGGGGCCGTACGGCTTCGGAGTCGTACGGGACCGGAGTCGTACGGCCGGACGGCGGGCGGGCCTCAGGTCCGTTCGCCGGGCGGGCCGGACGGCTTCCGTCCGTCGTCGGCATCTGATTCCGGTTCCGGCTCCGATTTTGTTTCCGGTTCCGGTTCCGGTTCCGGTTTCGTATCCGCTTCCGCCTCGGTTTCCTCGCCCGGCTCCCGGGTCGCCGTCCAGGCCGCGCAGAACAACAGCAGCTTCGCGGTCAGATTGATCCAGAGCAGCAGGGCGACCGGGACACCGAACGCCCCGTACAGACTGCGCCCCGCGACCTCCCGGATATATCCGCCGATCAGCAGCTTCAGCGCCTCGAAGCCGACGGCGCCGATCAGTCCCGCGACCACCAGCCGCCGGCGCGGCGGCTGCACCCCCGGCAGCAGCGTCAGCAGATAGAGCAGGATCAGGAAGTCGGCGGCGACGGCGATCACGATCGCCACGACCCGGAGCGCCACACCGGATCCGCCGCCGTCGAGGCCGAACCGGTCCGCCGTCCACCCCACCGCCGTCGAGCCGAGCGCCGAGGCCGCGAAGGACGCCAGGGCGGTCGCCCCGAGCCCCAGCAGAATCGCCGTGTCCCACGCCTTGCGGACGAACGGATTGCCCTGGTCGAGATCGTCGAGCCCCCACACGGCCCGCAGGCAGTCCCTTATCGACCCCACCCAGCCGACGCCGGTGAGCAGCAGCAGGGCGCCCGAGACCAGCCCCACGGTCCCCGCGTTGGCGGCCAGGGCCGATACGTCCAGCTGGTCCGAGATGCCCGGCACCTGGTCGCCGATCCGCTCCTCCAGCCGGCCCAGCCGGTCCTTGCTGAGCAGCGCCGCGCCGACCGCGACCGCGAGGCTGATCAACGGGAACATGGCGAGGAAGCTGAGGAAGGTGATGGCGGCGGCGAGCCGCGTCCAGTGCACCCGCTCCAGCGTCTCGTAGGTGTGCCAGGGGTGCGTCCGCGTCAGCCGGACGAACCACGGCCCGACGACGGGAAGCCTGCTCAACCAGTCCATGGGCTACGCCTACCCCTCAGTCCGCCGCCAACCTCCCGACCTGCCGACTCTTCCGTCACGGTGTCGACGGCCCCCGGAGCGCCCCGGGACGCGGGACTCTCACAGTCCGGCGACCGCCAGCCCGTACATCGCCGCCCACACCACACCGATGACGGCCAGCGCGCGGTCGCCCAGGACGACGTCCTCGGGCGCCCCGGCCGCGCCCCGGTCGGCGAAGACCGCGTACCGCAGCACCGCCAGGATGAAGGCGATCACCGAGAGCTGACGCCACGGCAGCAGCGCCGTCCCGGTGGCCGTACCGCCGCCCTCCAGGGCCCACAGGCAGTAGCCCAGGACGGCGACCCCGGCCGCGAGCTGCCAGACGAACCGCAGATAGCCGGTGGTGTACTCGCCGAGCAGCGCACGGGTCGCGCCCCGGCCGCCCTCCGCGTCCGCCATCCGTACGGCCTCCGAGTAGCGCTTGGCCGCGACCATGAACAGCGCCCCGAAGCCGGTGGTGATCAGAAACCACCGGGAGAGGGGGATGGCCAGCGCGACCCCGCCGATCATCGCCCGCATCAGGAATCCGGTGGTCACCACGGCCATGTCGACGACCAGGACGTGTTTCAGCCGGACGCAGTAGGCGAGTTGCATCACCAGATACGCGCCGATCAGCGCGCCGGTCATGGCGTTGCAGAGCGCGAGGGCGCCGGTGACGGCGAGCACGGCGAGCAGCGCGCCGGTGGCGTGGGCGAGGGGAACGGGCACGATCCCGGCGGCGACCGGGCGGTGGCGCTTCTCCGGGTGGGCCCGGTCGGCCTCGGCGTCGCGGGCGTCGTTGATCAGATAGACGGCCGCGGCGGCGGCCGTGAAGAGGACGAAGACGACGGCGAGCCGGGCCGCGTTGCTGGGGTCG
This sequence comes from Streptomyces sp. NPDC020875, assembly GCF_040641415.1. Classification (NCBI taxonomy): domain Bacteria; kingdom Bacillati; phylum Actinomycetota; class Actinomycetes; order Kitasatosporales; family Streptomycetaceae; genus Streptomyces; species Streptomyces sp. NPDC020875. The sequence goes on from NZ_JBFADP010000029.1 coordinate 65,012, forward strand.
TCCAGTTCGCCCGCGGCGGCGGGCGCGGCGGCGACCAGGACGTTCTTCACCCATTGGCGGGGGCGGGTGGTCCGGACGAGACCGGCCAGTACGGCGGCGACGCCGCGGATGCCCGTACCCCGGACGGGCCCGGCGGGGGCGGGGACCTTCGTTCCGGTTCCGTTTCCGGTGTCGTCCCCGGTTCCGTTTTCGGGTCGCTCGGGCCGGTCCAGCAGGACGAACCGGTGTTCGGTGGTCACTGGGGCCTCCCGGGGCGGGTGAGGGCCTTGCGGAGATCGGGCCTGCGGGCGGCCGCCGCCTTGGCCGTGAGGCCGCCGATGAGGGCACCGGCGACCACATCGCTCGGGTAGTGGACCCCGGCGACGACCCGGGAGACGCACATCGCGGCGGCGACGACGGCCGGAACGGCGCCGGGCCCGGGGGATCCGGCGCCCGGGGCTCCGGATCCGGCCGCGGGCCCGGCCGGCAGCGCGCCGAAGGCGAACACGGCGGCGGTGGCGGAAGCGGCGTGACAGCTGGGGAAGGAGTGACGTCCGGCGGTACGGACGAGGGCACCGCGCCCCTCGTACCCGGGCGGCCTCGGGCGGCGTACCACCCGCTTGACGGCCATCCCCGCGAGATGGGCGCCCGCGACGACGGCGGTGGCCCGCAGCCACGCCGGGCGGCGGGCGGGATCGACGGCGGCACCGGTGAGCCCGGCGGCGAGCCAGAGCGCCGCGTGCTCCCCGGCGTGGGAGAGGACCCGGGCGGCCGAGGCGACGGCGGGGCGGTCGCCGCCCGCCCGCAGTACGGCGAGCACGCGCGAGTCGAGCGACCGGAGACCGGACCACCGCAGATCGAGGGCCCGAGGGCCGAAGGTGAGGAGGCCGAAGGTACGAGGGCCGAGGGGCCTGACGCCGGTTCTTCGCGGGTCGAAGGCGCGCGGGCCGGGGCCCCGGCGGGCAGACCGGCGGGCGGACCGGGGAGCCGCGGTCCCGGCCCGGCCCCGACCGGGCGTGCCGGAGCCGGGCGGGGTCGGCGCCTCCGTACCCGTACCGCCGCCGTCCGTGTGTCCCACGCTCCACCGCCCCTTCCCGGCACCGTCCGTCGCCGATTCGCCCCGTGCGCCCCATCGGCTTCAGCAGCCGCCGCGGGCACGGGGGACTCTTCTGGCCCGTACGCCGACTTTCACGCCACGATCGGATGACACTCCTTTAATCACCCGTTTCGGCGAGTCCCCGAGGCACTCCAAAAATGTGGGCATAAGCGGCGATACCGTCACGAGTATGGCTGCCGACATCCGTACCACCCCGCTCGCCGACGCCGACGACCCGTTCGTGTCCGTCACGGGCTGGGGCCGTACCGCGTCCACGACGGCATACGTCCGCCGCCCCCGGACCCCGGAACAGACCGCGGCGGCCGTACGGGAGTGGGGCGCGCGCGGCGGAATCGCCCGGGGGCTCGGCCGGGCCTACGGCGACGCGGCGCAGAACGCGGGCGGCTGCGTCCTCGATATGACGGGCCTCGACCGGATCCACTCGATCGACGCGACCGCGGGCACCGTCGTCTGCGACGCCGGGGTCAGCCTGCACCGGCTGATGGAGCTGCTGCTGCCGCTGGGCTGGTTCGTCCCGGTCTCCCCCGGCACCCGCTACGTCACCGTCGGCGGGGCGGTCGGCGCCGATATCCACGGGAAGAACCACCACGTCAGCGGTGGGTTCACCCGGCATGTCGACGCCTTCGACCTGCTCACGGCGGACGGCACCGTACGGACCGTGACACCCGGCACCGAACTCTTCGACGCCACGGCGGGCGGTATGGGCCTGACGGGCGTGGTGCTGACCGCCGCCGTCCGGCTGCACCGGGTGGAGAGCTCGTACATGCTGGTCGACACCGAACGCGCCACCGATCTGGACGACGCGCTCGCCCGGCTCTCCGCCGACGGCGAGCGGCACCGCTACTCCGTCGCCTGGATCGATCTGCTGGCGCGCGGCCGGGCCACCGGGCGCTCCGTACTCACCCGGGGGGAGCACGCGCCGCTCGACGCGCTCCCCGCCCGCGCCCGGCGCGCCCCGCTCGCCTTCCGCCCCGGCGGACTGCCCGCCGCCCCCGCCGCCGTACCGCCGGGGCTGCTCAACCGGGCCACGGTCGGGCTCTTCAACGAACTCTGGTACCGGACCTCGCCCCGGGCCGCCACCGGCCGGATCCAGCGGCTCACCTCCTTCTTCCATCCACTGGACGGGGTGCCCCACTGGAACCGGATCTACGGCCGGAACGGCTTCGTCCAGTACCAGTTCGTGGTCGGACACGGCCGGGAGGAGACGCTGCGCCGGATCGTCCGGCGGATCTCCCGGCGCCGCTGCCCGTCCTTCCTCGCCGTACTGAAGCGGTTCGGGGCGGGCGACCCGGGCTGGCTGTCGTTCCCGGTGCCCGGCTGGACCCTGGCGCTGGACATCCCGGCGGGCCTGCCCGGACTCGGATCGTTCCTGGACGAACTGGACGAGGAGGTCGTGGCCGCCGGGGGCCGGGTCTATCTGGCCAAGGACTCCCGGCTCAGGCCCGAGCTGCTGGCCGCGATGTACCCGAGGCTCGACGACTTCCGCGAGCTGCGGGCCCGTACCGGCGCCGACCGGGTCTTCACCTCCGACCTGGCCCGCCGGCTCGCTCTCTGACCGCCACCTGATCGCGTTCCGCCCTGTTCTCGTTCCGTCTCGTCTCGTGAAGGAGCACCTCGATGAAAGACGCCTTCGGCGCCCCGCAATCCCTGCTCGTCCTCGGCGGCACCTCCGAGATCGGGCTCGCCGTCGCCCGGCGGATGATCGCCCGCCGGACCCGGACCGTCTGGCTCGCGGGCCGCCCCTCGGCCGAACTGGATACCGCGGCGGACGGGCTGCGCGCCCTCGGCGCCGAGGTCCGTACGGTCCCGTTCGACGCGCTCGACCCGGCCGCGCACGAGGAAGTCCTCGGAAAGGTGTTCGCGGAGGGAGACCTCGATCTGGTGCTGCTCGCCTTCGGGGTACTCGGCGACCAGGCCAACGACGAGGGCGACCCGGCCGCCGCCGTCCGCGTCGCCCAGACCAACTACACGGGCGCCGTCTCCGCCGGACTCGTCTGCGCCACGGCTCTCCAGAACCAGGGCCACGGATCGCTCGTGGTGCTCTCGTCCGTCGCCGGGGAGCGCGCCCGCCGGAGCAACTTCATCTACGGCTCCAGCAAGGCCGGGCTCGACGCCTTCGCCCAGGGCCTCGGGGACGCGCTGCACGGGACCGGCGCGCGGGTGATGGTGGTCAGGCCCGGGTTCGTCCGGACCAGGATGACCGCGGGGCTGCCGGACGTACCGCTGGCGACCACGCCCGAGGCGGTCGCGCTCGCCGTGGAGCAGGGGCTGCGGCGGGGATCGGACGTGGTGTGGGTGCCGGGGGCGCTGCGGCTGGTGATGGCGGCGCTGCGGCACGTACCGCGACCGCTGTTCCGGAGGCTCCCGGTCTGATCCGTCGCCGTCAGGCGTCAGACGTCAGGTGGTGTGGGCGGGGTCGGCGGACTCGGTGCGTTCGGTGCGTTCTTCGACGGGGGCGCCCTGGGCGGGTACGGCGCCGAGCCCGCCGCCGAAGGTGTACGTCCGCAGCTTCCGCCAGACCCCGTCCGCGCCCTGCTCGTACAGGGCGAAGGAACCACAGGTCCAGGACGCCTCGAAGGCGGCCAGCTCCCCGTAGGCCCGGTCCATCGCCGCGTCGTCGATGGCATGGGCGACCGTGACATGCGGGTGGTACGGGAACTGCAGCTCACGGGCGAGCGGACCGGAGCCGCCCCTGACCCGCTCCTGGAGCCGGGCGCAGGCGGCGGCGCCCGCGACGACGTTGACGAAGACGACCGGGGAGACCGGGCGGAACGTTCCCGTACCGGCGAGTCGCATCACGAACGGCCTGCCCACCGCCGCGACCTCGCGCAGATGCGCGTCCACGGTCGGCAGGGACTCCCGGTCGACCTCGGTGGGCGGCAGCAGGGTGACATGGGTGGGGATGCAGTGCGCGACGGGGTCCCCGAAGCCCGCACGCCGCTCCTGGAGGAAGCTGCCGTGAGGCTCCGGGACCGCGATCGAAACGCCGAGCGTTACGGTCCCCACGTCTTTCTCCCGTCCATCGCGTCGTGACTGCCGCTGGCTGCCGCTGTGTCGTTCGTACTGCGTCATCATGCGTCCGGTGGTGCGGCGCGTTCTCGCGGCGGGCCGTCCGCCGCCAGTGTGGCCGGTGGGCGGCGGATCGGCCAGAGACGCAGAACACACCATCAATTGGTCCGAACGGGCCACGAAAGCGGCCCGTACCTGCTGGGCGCCGCCGCCCGTCGCCCGCCGTACCGCGCCGCCCGGACCGGACGCCGGGGCCGTCAGTGCTTGGCGGGCAGGAAGCCGACCCGGTCGTACGCCGCCGCCAGCGTCTCGGCCGCGACCGCGCGGGCCTTCTCCGCGCCCTTGGCGAGGATCGAGTCCAGCGTCTCCGGATCGTCCAGATATGCCTGGGTACGCTCCCGGAACGGCGTGACGAACTCCACGACGACCTCGGCGAGGTCCGTCTTCAGCGCCCCGTACATCCGGCCCTCGTACTCCTTCACGAGATCGGGGATCGAGCGCCCGGTGAGGGTGGCGTAGATCGTCAGCAGATTGCTGATCCCGGCCTTCTCCACCGGGTCGTAGGAGACGACGGTCCCGGTGTCGGTGACCGCGCTCTTGATCTTCTTCGCGGTCGCCTTGGGCTCGTCGAGCAGATTGACCAGGCCCTTGGGCGTGGAGGCCGACTTGCTCATCTTGATCGCCGGGTCCTGGAGGTCGTAGATCTTGGCGACCTCCTTGACGATGTGCGGCGCGGGAATGGTGAAGGTGTCGCCGAACCGGGTGTTGAACCGCTCGGCGAGATCCCGGGTCAGCTCGATGTGCTGCCGCTGGTCCTCACCGACCGGGACGGAGTCCGCCTGGTAGAGCAGGATGTCCGCGACCTGGAGCACGGGGTAGGTGAAGAGACCGACGGTGGCCCGGTCCGCGCCCTGCCTGGCGGACTTGTCCTTGAACTGGGTCATCCGCGACGCCTCGCCGAAGCCCGTCAGGCAGTTCATCACCCAGCCGAGCTGGGCGTGCTCCGGAACGTGACTCTGGACGAAGAGGGTGCAGCGATCCGGGTCGAGACCGGCCGCGAGGAGCTGGGCCACCGCGAGCCGGGTATTGGCGCGCAGCTCGGCGGGGTCCTGCGGAACGGTGATCGCGTGCAGGTCGACGACCATGTAGAAGGCGTCGTGGGTCTCTTGCAGCGCCACGTACTGGCGGATCGCCCCGAGATAGTTCCCGAGGTGGAACGAGCCCGCGGTGGGCTGGATCCCGGACAGGGCGCGAGGTCGGACGGTTGCCATGGGCCTCATTCTCTCAGGTGCCGGACCGGGCTCGGGCCGCCGGTGGAGAAAAGCCGGAACGAGGCCGGGACGGGGCCGGGACCGGGCCGGGCGGAGGCTCGCGACCGGGCCCGCGGGCCCTTGCGGGGGCCGCGGGAGCGGGGCCCGGACCCCGGCGGGTCCGGGCCCGGAGGGCGGCGGTCAGACGGGGAGGCCCGGGGCGGGGTGCTCGGACATCAGGGCGGCGACCTCGGTTCGGATCCTGGTGAGGGTGTCCTCGTCGCCCGAGCGGGCGGCGGTCACCGCGCGGTCGATCCAGTCGGCGACCGTCGGCATGTGGTCGGCGGTCAGCCCGCGGGAGGTGAGGGACGGGGTGCCGAGCCGGATGCCGGAGGGGTCGAAGGGCTTCCTGGGGTCGTAGGGGACGGTGTTGTAGTTGACGACGATTCCGGCCCGGTCGAGGGCCTTCGCGGCGATCTTGCCGGGGACGTCGCGGCCGGTCAGGTCCATCAGGATCAGATGGTTGTCGGTACCGCCGGAGACCAGGTCGAAGCCCTTGGCAAGCAGGGCGTCCGCGAGGGCGCGGGCGTTGGCGACGACGGCATGGGCGTAGGTACGGAAGGCGGGGCTGGCGGCCTCGTGGAGCGCTACGGCGATCGCGGCGGTGGTCTGGTTGTGGGGGCCGCCCTGGAGACCGGGGAAGACGGCCTTGTCGATGGCCTTGGCATGCTCCTCGCGGCACATCAGCATCGCCCCGCGCGGGCCCCTGAGGGTCTTGTGGGTGGTGGTGGAGACCACATCGGCGTGGGGGACGGGCGAGGGGTGGGCGCCGCCGGCGATCAGCCCGGCGATATGGGCGACATCGGCGACCAGGACCGCGCCGGACTCCCGGGCGATCTCGGCGAAGGCCGCGAAGTCGATGGTCCTGGGCAGGGCCGTACCACCACAGAAGATGATCTTCGGCCGCTCCTTGAGGGCGATCTCGCGGACCTCGTCGAAGTCGATCAGACCGGTGTCCGCGCGGACGCCGTACCGGACGCCGTTGAACCAGGTGCCGGTCGCCGAGACACCCCAGCCGTGGGTGAGATGGCCGCCCATCGGCAGGGCCATGCCCATCACGGTGTCGCCGGGCCGGGCGAAGGCCAGATAGACGGCGAGATTGGCCGGGGAGCCGGAGTAGGGCTGGACATTGGCGTGCTCGACGCCGAAGAGCGCCTTGGCCCGGGCCACGGCCAGCCGTTCGACCTGGTCGATGACCTGCTGGCCCTCGTAGTAGCGACGGCCCGGATAGCCCTCGCTGTACTTGTTCTGGAGGACCGTGCCGGAGGCTTCCAGCACGGCGTGGGAGACATAGTTCTCGCTGGGGATCATCCGCAGCGTCTCGGCCTGGAGCCGCTCCTCGTCGGCGACGAGACCGGCGAGCTCGGGATCGGCGGCGGCGAGTGCGGGATGGGGCAGGGGAAGAGTCATGGTGTCCTCCGGGCTCACGAGTGGGCCGGGGTACCCAGGCGGGCGGCACCGCGTGTGCTCCTGCGCGCACGGTTCCCTCGGGGTGATCTCCCCGTACGCCAGTCGCCGCGCGTACCGCCACCCTATGCCAAGGGGGTCCGGCGGCGGGGTGTTCCGTACGGCGCCGGAACCGGCCCGCGCGCGGATCCGCCGGGCCCTCCGGGGCCGTACGGCGCGACCCGCCCCGGTACGGAGGTTTCCCGGTCCGGCCGGTGAGTGACCATAGGAACAGGGGCGGCGATCCCGCTCCACCGGAAGGACCGTCCGGCTCGCCCTGAGAACGGAGATCCCGTGACTGCTTCTGAGCACGCCATCGCCACCGCGGAGGCGTACAGCGCGCACAACTACCACCCCCTGCCCGTCGTCGTGGCGACGGCCGAGGGCTCCTGGATGACCGATGTCGAGGGCCGCCGCTATCTCGATCTGCTCGCCGGCTACTCGGCCCTCAACTTCGGTCACGGCAACCGCAGGCTGATCGCGGCGGCCAAGGCCCAGCTGGAACGGGTCACCCTCACCTCCAGGGCGTTCCACCACGACCGGTTCGCCGACTTCTGTACCAAGGTCGCCGAGCTGTGCGGCATGGAGATGGTGCTGCCGATGAACACCGGCGCGGAAGCCGTGGAGACGGCGGTGAAGACCGCCCGCAAATGGGGCTACCGGATCAAGGGCGTCCCCGACAACATGGCGAAGATCGTGGTCGCCGGGAACAACTTCCACGGCCGGACCACCACGGTGATCAGCTTCTCGACGGACCCCGAGGCCCGGGCGGACTACGGCCCGTACACCCCCGGCTTCGAGATCGTGCCGTACGGGGACCTGACCGCGATGGAAGCCGCCCTCACCGAGAACACCGTCGCCGTACTGCTGGAACCCATCCAGGGCGAGGCCGGGGTCCTGGTCCCGCCGCCGGGCTATCTCCCCGCGGTCCGCAGGCTGACCCGGGAGCGGAACATCCTCTTCATGGCCGACGAGATCCAGTCCGGTCTCGGCCGGACGGGCCGGACCTTCGCCTGTGAGCACGAGGACGTCGTGCCCGATGTGTACATCCTCGGCAAGGCCCTCGGCGGCGGGATCGTGCCGGTTTCGGCGGTGGTGTCGTCCCGGGAAGTGCTCGGGGTGTTCCGGCCCGGTGAGCACGGTTCGACCTTCGGCGGGAACCCGCTGGCCTGCGCGGTGGCGCTGGAGGTGGTCGACATGCTGCGCACCGGCGAGTACCAGCAGCGGGCGGCCGAGCTGGGCGAACATCTCCACCGCGAGCTGGGGGCGCTCACCGGCGGCGACGCGGTCGAGGCGGTCCGGGGCCGGGGGCTCTGGGCGGGCGTCGACATCTCCCCCGCGTACGGCACCGGCCGGGCGATCTCCGAGCGGATGATGGAACGCGGGGTGCTGGTGAAGGACACCCACGGCTCGACGATACGGTTCGCCCCACCGCTGGTGATCACCAAGGAGGACCTGGACTGGGGGCTGGACCAGCTGCGGGCGGTTCTCGCGGGGTAGGCCGGATCGAAGCCCCCGCCGGGGCCGGGTTCGGACCGGATCCGAACCCGGCCGGTTCCGTTCGCGTACGGCGGTAGGGCCCGGCACTAGATTCCTCCGTATGACGACATCCAACGGAAGTCAGGACGAGTCGGCCACCGCCCCGGCGGCGGAACGGGCCCCCGAGCGGTTACCCGAACACACCCCCAGGATCGATCTCGGCGCCCTCGACCCGGGCGTCCACCGGGCGCTGAACCAGCTGGACCGGGCCGTCCACAAGGTGGTCGACCCGGTTCTGCACGAACTGGTGAAGATCCGCGCCTCGCAGATCAACCGCTGCGCGTTCTGTATCGATATGCACACCAAGGACGCGCTGGCGGCGGGCGAGACCGTGGAGCGGATCGTCCAGCTCTCGGCCTGGCGGGAATCCCGCCACTTCTACACCGCCAAGGAGGTCGCCGCCCTCGATCTGACCGAGGCGATCACGGTCCCGACGGACGGATTCGTCCCGGACGACGTCGTGGAGCGGGCGGCCAAGGAGTTCGAGCCTGCCGAGCTGACCGGGGTGATCTCGGCGATCAACCTCATCAACGTCTGGAACCGGCTCTCCCTCACCGCCCGGATGGTGCCCGGCCACTACGAGCCGGGGATGTTCCCGTTCCCGGTCAGCGGCGACTGAGCCGTACGGACTGCTCCGCACTCCTCGGGTCCCGTCCTCCGCCGAACGCGGGCGGCGGAGGACGGGCCCGCCGGGTCGGTCACGGTCGGCTCCCAGCCGGCGAATAGCCGGGAGCGCCGCGGTCCTCCCCGGTGAACAGGGGCACCCGTTCCTGCTCGAATCTACGGGCCCCGGCCGCCCGCGAATTGACTTTCCGTGCGGACTTCATTGACATCCCCTGCACAGTTCCGGTAATCGCATCGCGCCCGGGTTTCCCGACACCCACCCGGCGGTCCGCCGACCTCGCCCGCCGACCGCTGCCCGCCGAACGCCGTCCGGGCATACGAAAACCCGGCGGCGCAGGGTCAGGGACTGCGCCGCCGGGTTGTCAGCGGATCTGTTCAGTTGTCTCTTCGGTTGTGTCTTCAGTTGTGTCTTCAGTTGTTGTTCGGTCCTGGTGACCGGTGGTCGGTACGCGCCGGGGTCATCCCGCCCGGCGCGTACCCGTCATCGGGTGGTCATCCGGTCGTTCAGCAGGGACCGAGGTCCTGCCAGGGGCCCCACTGGCTGGTTCCGGGCTCCTCGCCCTTCGTCCACCACTTGGACTTCCAGTTCTTGCCCTGGTGGGAGACGGTCACACCGCTGCCGTACTCGGAGGTCGCGGCCCACGGGGTCGCGGTGCAGGTGCCACCGGCGCCGTTCGCGCCACCGTTGTTCGCACCGCCGTTGTTGGCCCCACCGTTGTTCGCGCCACCATTGTTGGCACCGCCGTTGTTCGCGCCACCGTTGTTGGCACCGCCGTTGGTGGCACCGCCGTCACCGGGCTCGACGAGCGTCGTACCGCGGGCCAGGTCGGCCGCGATGGAGTAGGACTTGCCACCGAAGGTGACGGTCCAGTTCGACGGGGTCGAGGTCGGCAGGTAGTAGACGAAGTCCAGCTCGACCGAGGCACCCGGGGCCACCGTCTGCCAGGCCGGGAGCTTCAGCGACACGCGGTGGAAGTCACCCTTCAGACCGCCCACGTTGGGACCGGTGTGGTCGCTGCGGATGATCTTCGCACCGAAGCCGGACTGGTCCTTGGCGTTGTTCGGCGCGGAGGTCGCGTAGTCGAACTGGAACTCCGTACCGCCGGGCAGGGTCGCCTTGGTGTTGTTGGTGATCTTCAGCTTCGGGCTGATCGGGTAGTTGCTGTCCCCGAGCGCGAACTGGTTGAACTCGACACCGACGTTGATCGCCTCGGTCGGCAGCGTGATGTTCGACTTCTTCGCGCCGTACGGGGTCGCCGCCTTGTACTTGTTGTACATCAGGCTGATCAGCGACGAGCCGGGCTCGTACTGGCCCTTGGCGGCGTTGTAGTCGTAGTCGCCCGCCAGCTCCCAGATCATGGTGCCGCCGAGGCCGTTGTTGACCACGTAGTCGGCCTTCGCGCCGATGGACTGCTCGTCCTCGGTGGAGATGAAGACCTTCTTCTGCGCGTTCCACAGCCACGGCGCGACCAGGGTCGAGTCGTACTTGCGGACGTAGGCGCCGGTCAGCTTGGTGTCCGCGGGCAGCCCGAACTTCGGCAGGTAGTCGGGGACGATCCCCTTCTCCAGGTTCTTGGCGTGCCACATCGGGTTGAAGCCCGCCGGGGACTCCTGACCGTTGGTGTCCTTGTCGTGCCAGACGTTGTCGATGCCGACGGCACCGTCACCGCACTTGGTCAGACCGGAGCCGGGCGGGCAGGTGGTGGCCGCCGACTTGCCCCAGAGGCCGTCGGTGCCGCCCTGGACGTTCTTCCAGCCGCGGGTGTAGGTCGGCACGCCGATGTTGATCCGGCCGGCCGGCATCGAGCCGCGGAAGTAGCGGTACGCCCAGTCCGTGTTGAGGTAGCCGATCCCGCCGTACTGCGCGGTGTTGTAGATCCCGGCACCCGCCAGCTCGGAGTCCTTGCCGTCGTCGAAGAGGGCGGCGTTCGGACCCACGTGCTCGTTCCACGTGCCGTGCAGGTCGTACGACATGATGTTGAGGTAGTCGAGGTACTTCGTGGTCTCGAACGTCTCCATGCCGCGCAGCAGGTAGCCGGAGGACGGCGCGGCGACGGTCAGCAGGTAGTGCTTGCCGTCGGTGGCGCTGGCGCGGTCCAGCTTCTCCCGCAGGGTCTTCATCAGCACGCTGTAGCTCTTGTTGAGCCCGGCGCGGCGGGCGTTGGCGATCGGCCAGTCGGCCGGGTTGCCCGCGTCCTTCATCGAGGTCGGGTACTCGTAGTCGATGTCGACGCCGTTGAACCCGTACTTGCGGATGAACTCGACGGCCGAGTCGGCGAAGGTGTTGATGCCCGCCTGGTTGACCGAGCCGTCGGCGTTCGTGGTGGTCTTGTAGAAGCCACCGCTGTCCGTCCAGCCGCCGACCGAGATCAGCGTCTTGACGTTCGGGTGCTGCTTCTTGAACTTGTTCAGCAGGTTGAAGTGGCCCTTGTACGGCAGGGCCGGGTCCATCTCGGCCCCGGCGACGCCCGGCCAGGTCATCCCGGTGTTGGGGTTGTCCGCGTTGTCGGCGCCGACGGTGATCTTGTCGGCGGAGTCGATGCCCGCGAACGCGTAGTTGATGTGGGTGATCTTGTCCCACGGGATGTTGTTGGCGAGGTACGCGGGCCTGCCGTCCTTGCCGGTACGCCAGTTGGCGAAGTAGCCGATGATGCGGCGCTGGTGGTCGGCGCCCATCTTCTCGCGGCCGTCGGCGTCGTAGACGGAGCAGTACGGGACGTCGACGCCCGGGGTCGTGTACAGCCCCTCGGGGCGACACGAGGAATTCGGTGAGGCGGCCTGAGACACGCCTGACGAGAGCGTCGTCGCCAGCAGCGCGCCGACGGCGGCGGCACCGGCGGCGAACAGCGTCGCTCTCGTTCGTCGGGGGGACAGCACGTTCGGATCCTCCAGGTGGGGGGCCCGCGTCCGTCAACAGGACGCAGGGTGTTCGGCCTAGCTCAACTGGCATGGGGGGTGGGCACGTTGGTCCCGGGGGCTGTGCTCGTCCCGGGGCCGGATCCGCAGAGGTGAACGAGACATTAAGAGGACTAGACCAACGCGTCAATAGGTCTGGACCTTTACACCGTGATTCTCATGTCCCTTATGCCCCGCGCGAATACGGCACGTCCGGGCCCTGACCGGGGACTCAAGGGGCAGAGCCGCACGAAGGTCGCCCCCGGCCGGATGAAAGAACTTTCACCCCACGTGGCACGGCAGCCACCGGACACCCCTCCCAACAAGACGAGACGAACCGTCTTGCCAACACTCTCCCGGCGGTCTACAGTCGACACCACGGAACGAGACGCACCGTCTCGCAAACCGTAAGCATCGCGCTTGTTCGTCACGCCCTGTAAGGAGCCCGCTGTGACCACTTCAGCCGACCGTGTCTGGTTCATCACCGGCGCCAGCCGCGGCCTGGGCCGGGCTTTCACCGAGGCGGCGCTGGCCGCGGGCGACCGGGTCGTCGCGGCGGCCCGGGACATCGGACCGCTCGACGAACTGACCGCTGCTCACGGAGAGCGACGACTGCTCGCCCTCCCCCTCGACGTCACCGACCGTACGGCCGTGATCGCCGCCGTCGACCGGGCCGTCGACCACTTCGGCCGGCTCGACGTGGTCGTCAACAACGCCGGCTACCTGGCCATGGGCATGATCGAGGAGTTCACCGAGGAGCAGGCCCGCGCCCAGCTCGACACCAACTTCTTCGGGGCGCTCTGGGTCAGCCAGGCCGCCCTCCCCCACCTCCGGGCCCGGCGCTCCGGCCATATCGTGCAGATCTCCAGCATCGGCGCGCTCGGCGGCTTCCCCCTCACCGGGCTCTACAGCGCCAGCAAGTTCGCCCTGGAGGGGCTGAGCGAGTCGCTCGCGGCGGAGGCGGCCCGGTTCGGCGTCAAGGTCACCCTCGTGGAGCCCGGCGGCTACTGGACGGGGCTCTACACCAAGGGCCTGACGATGACGGAGCCGCTGGACGTCTACGCGGAGCTGCGGACCGAACTCCACGAGCAGTTCGCCGAGGGCTCCAGGGACAGCCTCCCCGAACTCGCCGCGGACGCCGTGCTGAAGCTGGTCGCCTCCGACGACCCGCCGCTCCGGCTGCTGCTGGGCGGCCTCGCCTACGACGTCGCCATGACCACGACGGAGGCACGGCTGGAGACCTGGCGGGCCTGGGAGGCCACCAGCCGCGCGGCCGAGGACGCGGTCCCCGCGCCGGAGGGGTACGGCCAGTAGCGGCGCCGGAGCGGCGGGGACGGGCCGGTGCGCGGGGTGTTCGGGGCTACGGGGCTACGGAGTCCGGTGCCTGGGGACCCGTACCGGCGGCACGAACGACGCGGACCCCGGGTCCGGCCCCCTTCATCGAGGGGCCGGACCCGGGGTCCGTCGTACCGGTGCTACGACTCAGATCAGGCCGAGGGCGCGCACCGCGTCGCGCTCCTCCGCCAGCTCCTTGACCGACGCGTCGATCCGGGGCCGGGAGAACTCGTTGATCTCAAGACCCTGGACGATCTCGTACGTGCCGTTCTTGGTGGTGACCGGGAAGGAGGAGATCAGGCCCTCCGGGACGCCGTAGGAGCCGTCCGACGGGATGCCCATGGAGGTCCAGTCGCCGTCGGCGGTGCCGTTCACCCAGGTGTGGACGTGGTCGATCGCCGCGTTGGCCGCCGAAGCCGCCGAGGACGCGCCACGGGCCTCGATGATCGCCGCGCCGCGCTTGGCGACGGTCGGGATGAAGGTGTCGGCCAGCCACTGCTCGTCGGAGACGACCTCGGCGGCGTTCTTGCCCGCGATCTCCGCGTGGAAGATGTCCGGGTACTGGGTGGCCGAGTGGTTGCCCCAGATCGTCAGCCGCTTGATGTCGGAGACGGCGGCACCGGTCTTCGCGGCGAGCTGGGAGATCGCGCGGTTGTGGTCGAGCCGGGTCATCGCGGTGAACCGCTCGGCCGGTACGTCCGGCGCGGCGGCCTGGGCGATCAGCGCGTTGGTGTTGGCCGGGTTGCCGACCACGAGGACCTTGATGTCGTCCGCGGCGTGGTCGTTGATGGCCTTGCCCTGCGGCTTGAAGATGCCGCCGTTGGCCTCCAGCAGGTCGCCGCGCTCCATGCCCTTGGTCCGGGGGCGGGCGCCGACCAGGAGGGCCACGTTGGCACCGTCGAAGGCGACGTTCGGGTCGTCGGTGATGTCGATCCCGCGGAGCAGCGGGAACGCGCAGTCGTCCAGCTCCATGGCGGTGCCCTGGGCGGCGCCGAGAGCGGGGGTGATCTCAAGAAGGCGCAGCTTGACCGGCACGTCCGGGCCGAGCAGGTGGCCGGAGGCGATGCGGAACAGCAGCGCGTAGCCGATCTGGCCGGCCGCGCCGGTCACGGTGACGTTGACGGGAGTGCGGGTCATGGCGATCTCCGTAAGACAGCTGGCGGTGGGGGCACCTGCCCCTGGGTCGGATCTCTCCCCGCACCCTTCCCCGGGTCGGCGGCGCCGGTCGGACCGGGGTCCTCATGAGCCGCTTCTCACGAATCTTGATGTGAAGAGATTTCCCAGCGGTCAGGCTATCCGACCCGGGCCGCGCCGGTCGTTCGCCCCCTCGTTGCCTTGCTCACTGCCGCGCCCACCACGCGCTCACGCCGCCACGGGCCGCCGGGCGCCGCGGGTCAGCCCCGGGTCAGCGGACCACCGCGTACGCCGTGAGTCACTGGACCACCGTGCACGCCGTGGTGCCGTTGGTCAGTTCGGCGCACGCCTTGGCGTCGGAGCCCTTCACGGCGGCCGTCATCGGGGTGTAGGCATCGCTCTCGCCGTTGACCGTGCCCCGCTGGAGGCCCTCGCCGCCGACGCTGATCTCGACGGAGTCGCCGGTGGAGGCGTCCACGAGCCGGGCCCAGGCCGCCTGGCAGACCTGGCTGAAGCGGACCTCGATCCTGGCCTTGCCGACGGTCGCCTGGGAGACGGTACGGACCAGGTCGCCGCCGCAGCCCATGGCCTCCGGGCTCTTCCCGGTACAGGTGGCGCCGACGCACTTGACGTTCGCGGGCGGTGCGGCGGACTCGCCGCCGGTTTCCTCGCCCCCGGTTTCCTCGCCGCCGCCCGGGCGGGGCTTCGTACCGGCGGACGACGCGGGCGGAACCTTCGCCACCGTCTCCGTACGGTCGTTCCGGCCGTCGTCACCGCCGCCCGTACCGCCGAGGTCGGTGAGGAGAACGGCCGCGGCGACCAGGACCAGCGCGCCGACGACACCCGACAGGAAGAGCAGGACGCGGCGCTTGTCGAGCCCCCCGGACGCGGCCGGGGCGGGCGGCGGGGCGGGTGAACCGGCCGTGGCGGCGGGAGCCTCGGCGCCGGAGGCCGTACGCGCCGGTCCGGCGGCGGTCCCGGGGGCTCCGGGCTCGGCCGGGGCGGTTCCGGCGGCGGCCGCCGCCGCTGCCTCGGCCGCCCGCCGGGCCCGGCGGGCGGCGGCCCGGCCACCGCCTTCGGGTACCCGGTACGCGCCCTGCGGCGGGGTCGCGGGGCCCCCGTCGTCGGGCAGTACGGCGTTCCACACGGGTCGGCCGTCGTCGGTGACGGCATCGCTCCCGCCGTCCGGACCGGGGCCCGCGACCGCAGCGGACGACGGCGAGGAGCCGACGGAAGCGGAAGAGGCAGAAGAGGAGGCGGAGGAGGAAGAGGAAGAGGAGGAAGGGGCTGAAGAGGAGGAGGGCGAGGGAGGGGACGAGGGCGAAGTGGAGGCGGGCGAGCCCGGTACGCCACCGGGCACCGACGCCCAGCTGCGGGTCCGCGCCACCCGCAGTTGCTCCGTGGCCCGGTCCCGTCCGGCCTCCAGCCGGTGCCAGGCCCGTTCGGCCCGGGAGCGCAGCGACGCGAGGCCGTGGCCACTCGTCCCGGTACGCTCCGCGAGCGCCGCGATCGCCCGTTGCGGCGGCAGGACCCGGCCGTCGAGATACCGCTCCCACGACGTGACGCCGAAGCCGGTGGCGACCGAGAGCCCGGCGATGTCGAGCCCGCCCGCGTCGACGATCCGGCGCAGCTCCTCGGTGAGTGCCCGGATGTCCGGATCGAGCCCCTCCGGCAGCGCCTTCCACTCCGGCATGTCCAACCCCCCTGCGTTCCCCGGACATCCGTCCGGTCCCGGGCCGGGGCGAGCGTCCTCGCGGCGGCGGCGCGGCTCCCCCGTTCCGCGTGCCGTGCGCCTCAGGCGCGCCTCACGGCCCGACGGTCCAGTCTCCCATCCCGGACCGACGATCACACCGCGGCGGAATGGTCATCTCCGTGCCACGGGTCACAACGGCCCCGGTGGTTGGGACGACGACGCCCGCCGCCCCGGTTCACGGGACGGCGGGCGGGCTGTCGTCGATCGGTCGCGAGATACGGTCCGCCGAGGCGGCCGTCTGCGGGTCAGCCGGTCACTCGCGTCCCACGAGGAAGTGGACGAAGTCCTCCAGGAACGGGATCTCCAGCCAGGGGTCGGGCTGGAGCATCAGGGCGAGCAGGCTGATCATCGAGCCGAACAGGCCGTAGGTGACCATGTCGGTGAAGCGGGACCGTACGGCCAGCATGCCCACCGAGGGGATCAGCCGCCGGAGCACTCCGGCGCCGATCAGCGCGGCGCCGATCAGCAGGGTGCCGACCCGGGCCGCCTCGGCGAACGGATCCGTACCGACGATCACCAGACCGAGGCCGACCAGTCCGAGGACGGCGAGCAGGGGCCACTGCCGGGCGGGGGCGGGGGCGTCGCCGGGAGCGGCCCGGCCGCCGCCCTCGGGACGGGCGGTGTCCTGCGTCAGGGCGGGCGGACGACGCGTCGAGCCCGTACCGGAACCCGACTCGGCGTCGCTGTCGGCGTCGCTGCCAGTGTCGGCACCTTGCTCGGCGCCGCTTACGTCCCCGTTCGCCGGATCGGCTCCGTCACCGGGTCCGGATCCGTGCTCGGAAGCGGAATCCGCATCCGTACCCGTAGCCGCGTCGTTGTCCGTACCCGTACCCGTACCCGAATCCGCGTCCCGGGAGCCCGCCGTCCCGGAACCGGAACCGTCTGCCGGGTCCGCGTCCCGCGCGGCGGCCGGGCGGGCGCCGTCGCGGTCGTCCGGCGTCCCGGGGGACCCTCCGCCGTCACCGGCACCACCCGCACCACCGGCACCCGAGGCACCTGTCGTACCCGTACCGGCACCCCGGTCGTCGTTCGTCGTCACGGCCATGGCCGCTCTCCTCCGTCGCTCCCGCCGCTCCGCCGGTTCCGCGTCAGTCCCGCGTCCCCGCCGCGCGCTCCGCCGCCTCGACGACGTTCACCAGCAGCTGGGCCCGGGTCATCGGACCGACACCGCCGGGGTTGGGCGCGACCCAGCCCGCGACCTCGGCGACTCCGGGGTGGACATCCCCGACGATCTTGCCGTGCTCGTCCCGGCTGACACCGACGTCGAGCACCGCGGCGCCCGGCTTGACGTCCTCGGGCTTGATCAGATGCGGCACTCCGGCCGCCGCGACGATGATGTCCGCCTGCCGGAGATGGGCGGAGAGGTCACGCGTACCGGTGTGGCACTGCGTCACGGTGGCGTTCTCCGACTTACGGGTGAGCACCAGCGGCATCGGCCGCCCGATGGTGATCCCCCGGCCGACGACCACCACATTGGCCCCGGCGATCTCGACGTCGTGGTGCCGGAGGAGCTGGACGATGCCGTACGGGGTGCAGGGCAGCGGCCCCGGCACGCCGAGCACCAGCCGTCCCAGGCTCACCGGGTGCAGCCCGTCGGCGTCCTTCGCCGGGTCCATCAGCTCCAGGACGCGATTGGTGTCGATGCCCTTCGGCAGCGGCAACTGGACGATGTAACCGGTGCACTCGGGGTTCTCGTTCAGCTCCCGGACGACCGCCTCGATCTCCTCCTGCGTGGCGGTGTCGGGGAGTTCGCGCTGGATCGACCCGATGCCGACCTGGGCGCAGTCGCGGTGTTTCCCGTTGACGTACCAGCGGCTGCCCGGGTCGTCGCCGACCAGCAGGGTGCCGAGACCGGGGACCACTCCCTTCTCCTTGAGCGCCGCCACGCGGGCGGTCAGTTCGGACTTGATCGCGGCTGCGGTGGCCTTGCCATCGAGAATCTGGGCGGTCATACCCCCATCCTCGCGGATGGACCCGTCCCGGTTCCAATCCCGGGCCCGCTCCGGCCCCTCCTCCCGCGCCCGATCGCCCTTCCACGGTGCGGAAAACGGTCGAAACCACAGATTGCGCTTGCACAACACTCGTCCCACCGGCTGGACAATACGTCTGTAAGAAGCACACGATGATGGGGTTATCGTGCCGCGGCGGGTTCGGGGGGAAAATCCGCAGACCCGCTCGCTGCTCTCCTCCCGCACGGGCCGCGCCATCCCCGGCGCACCATCCAACGGAGGAATCTCGCCATGAGTTTCGGCGACCCCAACAACCCCTACGGCCAGCCCCAGGGCCAGCAGCCGCCGCAGCAACCGTACGGCCAGCAGCCCGGCTACGGCTATCCGCAGCAGCAGGGCCAGCCCGCGTACGGCCAGCCCCAGTACGGCTACCCCGCTCCCCCGCCCCAGGTCCAGCCCTACGACGCCTACCCGGGCGGCGGCTTCCCCGGCGGCCCGGGCGGGATGCCCGAGCTGGCGCACTGGGGGCTGCGCGTCGGCGCGTTCCTGATCGACATGCTGATCGTGCTGGTCCCGTACATCGTGCTCGGCACGATCGGCGCCGTCGCCGAATCGGGCATCCTCATGCTCGCGGGCTGGGTACTGATGATCGGTCTGATGCTGGGGCTGAAGGCCCAGGAGGGCAGCACCGGCCAGACCCCCGGCAAGAAGGCCGCGGGCATCAAGCTGCTGCGCGAGCGCGACGGACAGACCGTGGGCTTCGGTATGGCCGTCGTCCGGTACCTCGCCCACATCCTCGACGGCCTGCCCTGCTACGTCGGCTACCTCTGGCCGCTGTGGGACGACAAGAAGCAGACGTTCGCCGACAAGGTCTGCTCCACCGTCGTCGTCAAGGTCTGAATCCGCTTCCCGACGGCCGGTCCTGTCCGCCGTCGCGGCGGACCCGTACGCACGAGGCCGCGCACCCTCCCCGGGGTGCGCGGCCTCGCCGCGTAAGGCTGCCTGCGAATCAGTGGAAGAAGTGCCGCGTCCCGGTGAAGTACATCGTCGCCCCCGCCTTGCGGGCGGCCTCCGCCACCAGCTCGTCCCGGACCGAACCGCCGGGCTGGACGATCGCCTTCACCCCGGCCTCGATCAGGATCTCCGCCCCGTCCGGGAACGGGAAGAAGGCGTCGGACGCGGCGTACGAGCCCCGGGCCCGCTCCGCCCCGGCCCGCTCGACCGCCAGCTTCGCCGAGTCGACCCGGTTGACCTGGCCCATCCCGACGCCGACGGACGCGCCGTCCTTGGCGAGCAGGATCGCGTTCGACTTGACGGCCCGGCAGGCCCGCCAGGCGAACGCCAGCTCGGCCAGCTCGGCGTCCGACAGCGGCTCGCCGGTCGCCAGGGTCCAGTTCGCCGGGTCGTCACCGGCGGCCTGGAGCCGGTCGGTGACCTGGAGCAGCGCGCCGCCCTCGATGGGCTTCAGCTCCACGGCCGACCCGGGCGCGTCCGCGCACCGCAGGACCCGGATGTTCTTCTTCTTCGCCAGGACCTCGACCGCGCCGTCCTCGTAGGCCGGGGCCACGACGACCTCGGTGAAGATCTCGGCGACCTGCTCGGCCATCGCCACCGACACCGGCCGGTTGACCGCGATCACCCCGCCGAAGGCGGAGAGGGGGTCGCAGGCGTGCGCCTTGCGGTGGGCCTCGGCGACATCCGCGCCGATCGCGATCCCGCACGGGTTGGCGTGCTTGATGATCGCGACACACGGCTCGGTGTGGTCCCAGGCGGCGCGCCAGGCGGCCTCGGTGTCCGTGTAGTTGTTGTACGACATCTCCTTGCCGTGCAACTGCTCGGCGCCGGGCAGCCCGCCGGTGCCGTCGACGTAGAGCGCCGCGCCCTGGTGCGGGTTCTCGCCGTAGCGCAGCACCCCGGCCCGCCGGTAGGTCGCGCCCAGGAACTCGGGGAACGCGGGGGCGGTGTCGGCCTCGGCCTGCTCGCCGGAACCGTCCCCGGCCGACTCGGCGGCCTCCAGCGCCGGGATCCGGTCCGCGAACCAGTTGGCGACATCGACGTCGTACGCGGCGGTGTGCGCGAACGCCGCGGCCGCAAGACGCCGCCGGGCGGCCAGGCCGAACCCGTCGTCCGCGACGGCCTTCAGCACGTCCGCGTACTGGCCGGGGCTGGTGACAACCGCCACCGACGGATGGTTCTTGGCGGCGGCCCGGACCATCGAGGGGCCGCCGATATCGATCTGCTCCACGCACTCGTCGTACTCCGCGCCGGACGCGACGGTCGCCCGGAACGGGTACAGGTTCACGACCACCAGATCGAAGGGCTCGACGCCCAGCTCGGCCAGCTGCTCGCGGTGGGAGTCCAGCCGCAGGTCGGCGAGGATCCCGGCGTGGACCCGCGGATGCAGGGTCTTGACCCGGCCGTCCAGGCACTCGGGGAAACCGGTCAGGTCCTCGACCCTGCCGACCGGGACCCCGGCCGCGGCGATCCGCCCGGCGGTGGAGCCGGTGGAGACGAGCTGGACACCCGCCGCGTGCAGGCCGCGGGCCAGGTCCTCGAGGCCCGACTTGTCGTACACGCTGATCAGCGCCCGCCGGATGGGCCGCTTGCCGCTCGTGGCAGCCTCAACAGTCACGGGAAAACAACCTTTCGTCCCTCGATGCGATAGCCGTCCCTGGCCAGCCGGCCGACGACTTCGACGAGCAGCGCGCGCTCGATTTCCTTGATGCGCTCGTGCAGAGCGGCTTCGTCGTCCTCGTCCCGGACCTCCACCACGCCCTGCGCGATGATCGGCCCGGTGTCGACACCGTCGTCGACGAAGTGGACGGTGCACCCGGTGACCTTGGCGCCGTACGCGAGTGCGTCCCGCACCCCGTGGGCGCCGGGAAAACTGGGCAGCAGGGCGGGGTGCGTATTGACGCAGCGCCCGCCGAAACGGGCGAGGAACTCCTTGCCCACGATCTTCATGAAGCCCGCCGAGACGACCAGATCGGGCTCGTATCCGGCGGTGGCCTCGGCCAGCGCCGCGTCCCACGCCTCACGGCTCGGGAAGTCCTTCACCCGGCGGACGAACGTCGGCAGCCCGGCGCGCTCGGCCCGGTCCAGACCGGCGATGCCGGAGCGGTCGGCCCCGACGGCGACGATCCGGGCGCCGAAGCCGTCCGGACCGTTCGGATCGGCGTCGATCGCGTCGAGCAGGGCCTGGAGATTCGTTCCGGAACCGGATACGAGGACGACGATCCGGGCCGGTGAGGAGGGGTCGCGGCGGGCCTGGTCGTGGTCGGATCGGTCAGGAGCGGGGGCCACGGCGGGGTCTCTTTCGTGTACGGCTCGACTTTGTGTGGTCGTACAAACGAATCGTGTCCCTCAATACGGGGAACTCTACGAAAGGGCCGACCGTCAGCAACGATACCGGCACACAGAACGGCCCCCACGGGACGGGGGCGCGCCCGGGAGGTAGCGTCAGGGGACAACCACCCGTCCCCGACGGGCACGACGACGACACAAAGACCGGCAGCACACGAACCGTGCACCGGGTCTGAGGGGAAGACGTTCACCAGATGCGGGACCGACGCCGCCGTACGGACCTCCTGTTGCCGCGGGAGCGCCAGTCCACCGACGACAACAATCCCTTCGCGCCGCCGCCGGAGGGCAGGCCGGACCAGCCCTGGCAGCCGCGCCATCCCGACGGCACCGCCACGGACGGCGACGGCGGACCCGGTTCCGGTTCCGGTTCCGGTTCGTCCGGGGGCAATGGCGGAAACGGCGGCAGCGGCTCGGGCGACGGCTCCGGGTCCGGCGATTCCGGTTCCGGTTCGTCCGGTGGCCGCTCGGGCTGGGGCGGCCAGTGGAGCAGCCGCCAGCCCGGCCGCTCCTCCAACGGCGGCTTCGGCGGCCGCCCCGGCTCCAACTCCCAGGACGGCGGCGACCGGAAGCCGGGGCCCAGATGGGACCCCACCGACCCGGCGCAGCGACATGCCCGCTACGCCATGATCGCGGGCCTCTGGGCCCTGTTCTTCACGCTCTTCTTCGACTTCCCGGAGATCGGCCTGCTGCTCGCCGCGCCCGGTCTGTACTGGGCGATCAGCGCGCTGCGGACCGGCCCGAAGGCCCCGGACCAGGCGTCGCAGGCCGGCGGGCTGACCCCGCAGGTGGTCCGGCGCACCCAGAAGACCAGCGCCATCGCCGGTCTGGTGATGTCAGCGGTCACCCTGCTGGTGGTGGGCTCGATGTACACGGCGCAGCTGGTCTACCGCGACTTCTTCGTCTGTGAGCGGGACGCGCTGACGAAGACGGCGCAGTCCGCGTGCAACAGCAAGCTGCCGGAGCCGCTGCGGGACGTCTACGGCGTCAAGGACTGATCCGGCCACCTGGCCGACGGCGGGCCCGGTCCGGGGGATTCCCCGGACCGGGCCCGTCGGCGTACGGCCTGCTTCCGGCTCCGTTTCCGGTTCCGGATGCGGTTGCGGTTGCGGCTTCGGTAGTGGTCGCGGTCGCGGTCGCGGTTCAGTCGTGGGGCTGGTCCGTGGGGGTGGGCTTCGGAGCCGGGTCCGGCTTCTGCCTCGGCTTCCGGGTCCGCTTCGGTACGGCGCCGGGGGCCGACGGCCACGGACTCGGCGGGGCCGCCCACGGGCGGGCCGGATCCGACGTGGCGGCCGGGGGCATCGGAGACGTCGCGGGCGTCGGAGGCGTCGGAGGCAGGAAGTCGTACGGCCCCGCCGCCTCGTCCAGGGCGTCCAGTACCTCCAGCGCCGACGCCCGCGCCGGGGGCTCGGGGTCCTTGCGTACCGCCTTTGCGTCGGGCTCGGCGGCCGGGCGGGCGTCCGGCTTCGCGTCGGCCCCGGTCTTCGGCCCCTGGGCGCGCGCCTCGGCGGGGGCGGACACCGGGCGGGTGCGCGGGGGCCGCCGGAGGGACACGCGTGGCGCCGTGCCCGTGCCCGTACCTGCTCCCGTGCCTGTTCCCGGGGCGTCGCCTCCGGTGGCCGGGCCCGGCGCGGGTGGCCCGGGCATGCCCGCGCCGGGTGCCGTGGAGAGCGCGTCGGCCGTTCCGGTTCCGGTTCCGGGTGGCGAGGGCCGGTACCACGGCCGTCCCGTACCCCGCTCGCGCCAGATCCGCAGCACCAGCGCCACCGGTACCCCGAGCACCGCCGTCCACACCAGCGCCGCCGCCCCCGTCAGCCACCACACCGGACCGAACTCCGCCAGCCGGTGAGTACCCAGCGGACCACCCGACGCCGCCGCGAGCAGCGCCGCCGCGACCCCGCACAGCACGGCCCCCAGCAGCGCGTCGAGCGCCGTGTCCCGACGGCGTACGAAGCTCCCCGCACCGCCCGCGCGCCCCGCCGGGCCGCCCCGGGGCGCGGCGGCGAACCAGCCGACCGCCAGCCCCGCCGCCACCGGAACCACCACGGCCGACCAGTTCAGCCAGGTCCCCGGGCCCTCGCCGGGGACGACCGCGACCAGGGGAAAGGGCGGCAGCGCCGGGTCGCCGTAGAGCGCCAGGGGCGTCGCGGTCGCCTCCGTACCGACGGCGAAGCCGGGGCCCAGACCATACGAAGCAGCCCATACCGCCGCATTGGGCACCAGCACGATCCCCAGCAGCAGAACCGCGAGCCGCCCCGACCAGACGGCCGAGAGATGGAGGAAGGAGTCCTGGGTGGCGTCGGCGTGCCAGACCAGGGACACCGCCACCAGCAGGGCACCGCCGCCGAGCAGTACGGCGGTGGCCGCCGTCGCGGTCCGGACGGCGGCCCCGGCCCGGCTGCCCGGCAAGAACGCCCTGGTCAGCCCGATCCGAAGCCTGTCCGGGAGCCGGCCCGACAGCGGTCCGCAGGGGCGGCCGTTCGCGGTCCAGGCACCCGCCGTCGCGGCGACCGGGACGAGCAGCAGCAGATGGCCGACGGCGCTCAGCGGGTCCGGGGCGATCGCGCCACCGGCCGCGTAGGCGGTCGTGGCCAGCCCGACCAGCAGATATCCGAGGGTCACGGCGACCACGGCACCGCGTGCGGACGGGCGGGGGCGGCGCCCCTCGGGATCGGGCACGAGGGGGTCGCGGGCGGCCCGGTGCACCAGCAGGGCGGGCAGCAGGACCAGCAGCAGCGGAGTGATTCCGACCGGCGCGACGGCGCCGTAGAGACTGTCGGATCGTACGAGTTCGGTGCCGTGGGCCAGCAGCCAGAGGGAGGCCGCGACCCGGAGCGCGCCGTGCGGACCGCTGTCGGGATAGGGGGAACTGATCCACACCACCATCACCAGAACGGTCAGAACGCCGAGCCCGAGCCCGGCGGCGGTCGCGCCGCGCAGCAGACAGCCCGCGAGCGCCGCTCTCCGGCCGCCCTGCACCTGGACCGGGATCTGGGGGAAGGCGGGGCCGTGATCGGTCGTCTGGGTCACCGGGCCATGCTCCCAACGACACGCGCTTTCCCGGCGTAACAGGCGAATGACCGTAGTGTCGCTCAATATACGTTTATGTACTTCTATGAAAAGTGCACCGGTCCGGGGGGCCCTTCATGACCCGGAGCACCACCCCCTCCCCCGATCCTCAGTCCGGGGAATCATCCCTGCCCGCACCCAAGGAACGGCGCAGACTGCGCGAGGCCCGCTCGATGACCGAGGAGCAGCTCGCCAGGGTCCTCGGGGTCACGAAAGCGACGGTACGGGCCTGGGAGACCGGGCGGAGTGAACCTCGCGGGCGCCGCCGGGAGGCGTACGCCAAGCTGCTCGCGCCCTTGGACGCATCGAGCGCCCCCGCGCCACCGGAGCCCGAACACCCGATCGGTCAACCACCGCTGACGGCCGCCGCTCCGGAGCCCGAGGCGGCGGCACCCGTAGAAGCCCCGGCGGGCCCGGCGGGGCCCCCGGAATCCGCCGCCCCGGCCGTCGCTCCGGCCGCCGAGCCGGAGCACGTGGCACCCGAACCTGTACCGCCCGCACCACCCGCGCCTCTGCTGCCCCCCGGACTGGCCGCCGCCCGCACCCCGGCGGAGGCGTTCGACACCCTGTACGGCCATGCCGCGCCCGGCCTCGTACGGCAGACGTATCTGCTGACCGGGCGACTGCGGCTGGCACAGGAATCCGTCGAACGCGCCTTCCACACCGCGTGGCAGCGCTGGCCCGAAGTCGCCCGAGACCGGGACCCGGTCGGCTGGGTACGGGCGACGGCGTACGAACTCGCCCTCTCGCCGTGGCACCGGCTGCGAGCCGCCCACCGGCACCCCGACGCACCACCGCTGGACCGGGCGGGCCGGGAACTGCTGGCCGTACTCCTCGAACTGCCGCCCTCGTACCGGCGGACCGTACTGCTCTACGACGGCCTCGGGCTGGACCTGCCCGAAACGGCGGCGGAGACCGAGGCGACCACCCCGGCGGCGGCCCACCGACTGCTGCACGCCCGGGAGGCGGTCGCCCAACGGCTGCCCGACCTGGCGGAACCCGACGCGCTGCGCGCCCGGCTCACGGCACTGCTGGCGGACAGCGGCCCCGGGCAGCAGCCCGCTCCGGCGGCGACGGTACGGACCACGGGAGAGCGGCGGGCCTGGTTCTGGACCCGGGCGGCGCTCACCGCGACGGTGGCCGTGATCAGCCTGACGGGGATGACCCTGGCGACGGCGCCGACCCGGTACATCCCCGAGGTGTCCCCCGGGCAGCGCGTCGGCGGCGTCCCCGGCCACGCGGGCCCCGAACACCTCACCCCGGCGGAACAGGCACTCCGCGACCAACTCTCCACCCACCCCGCCGCGACCCCCGCCCGCCTCACCCCTCTCCCCCGCTGACCCTCTCCCCCGGAACCCGTGGACGGTCCCCACCCGACAATGCCGACCGCGCGCCGTCGTGGCTGGTCGCGCAGTTCCGCCCCCTATGCCTTCGGCAATGGGGACCCCCAGCGCCTTAGCCCTCCGGCTGAGCGTCATACCCCGGAACCCGTGGGCGATCCCCACCCGACAATGCCGACCACCCGCGGTCGTCGGTTGCTCGCGCAGTTCCCCGCGCCCCTAAATGCTCTCCCCGGCAGCGGCCCTGAAAAGTGGGGCCCGCCTCTCGGCAAGGGCGGCGAGGAGAGCAACCCAGGGGCGCGGGGAACTGCGCGAACAGCCACGGCCGGGCCGCGGTCGGGACTCCTCCGGAGGAGGCACTGTCGCCTGCCCGGAGGAGCGGCACCTTCCCGAGGAGCACGCCCGGGCGCGGGGCCCGGGGGGAAACGGGGCCGGGCCCGTACCCCCTGAGTGGGGTACGGGCCCGGGCCACAGCTCCGCGGCGGGCGCGCCCCGGAGGACCACCCGACCGCAGAGGATCGATCACGCGGAGAGGATCGCCCGCGCCAGCTTCGCCGTCTCCGTCGGCGTCTTGCCGACCTGGACACCGGCGGCCTCGAGGGCCTCCTTCTTCGCCTGCGCGGTGCCGGACGAGCCGGACACGATCGCACCGGCGTGGCCCATCGTCTTGCCCTCGGGGGCGGTGAAGCCCGCGACGTAGCCGACGACCGGCTTGGTGACGTTCGCCTTGATGAAGTCCGCCGCGCGCTCCTCGGCGTCGCCGCCGATCTCACCGATCATCACGATCAGCTCGGTCTCCGGGTCGGCCTCGAAAGCCGCGAGGGCGTCGATGTGGGTGGTGCCGATGACCGGGTCGCCGCCGATGCCGACCGCCGACGTGAAGCCGATGTCGCGCAGCTCGTACATCATCTGGTAGGTCAGCGTGCCGGACTTGGAGACCAGGCCGATCTTGCCGGGCTTGGTGATGTCGCCCGGGATGATGCCCGCGTTGGACTGGCCGGGGGTGATCAGGCCGGGACAGTTCGGACCGATGATCCGGGTCTTGTTGCCCTTGGCGACCGCGTACGCCCAGAAGGCGGCGGAGTCGTGGACCGCGATGCCCTCGGTGATCACGACGGCGAGCGGGATCTCGGCGTCGATGGCCTCGATCACGGCGGCCTTGGCGAAGGCCGGCGGGACGAAGAGGACGGAGACGTCGGCGCCGGTCTCCTTCATCGCCTCGGCGACCGTGCCGAAGACGGGTACGGAGGTGCCGTCGAAGTCGACGCTCGTACCGGCCTTGCGCGGGTTGACGCCGCCGACGATGTTGGTGCCGTCGCCCAGCATCAGCCGGGTGTGCTTCATGCCCGTGGCACCGGTCATGCCCTGGACGATGACCTTGCTGTCCTTGGTCAGGAAGATAGCCATGGTGGTGGAGTCCCTCGTCCCTTACTTCGCGGCCAGCTCGGCGGCCTTGTCGGCCGCGCCGTCCATGGTGTCGACCCGCTGGACCAGCGGGTGGGCGGCGTCGGAGAGGATCTTGCGACCGAGCTCCGCGTTGTTGCCGTCGAGACGGACCACGAGCGGCTTGGTGACGTCCTCGCCCTTGGTCTTCAGCAGCTCCAGGGCCTGGACGATGCCGTTGGCGACCTCGTCGCAGGCGGTGATGCCGCCGAAGACGTTGACGAACACGGACTTGACGTCCGGGTCGCCCAGGATGATCTCCAGGCCGTTCGCCATCACCTCGGCGGAGGCACCGCCGCCGATGTCGAGGAAGTTGGCGGGCTTGACGCCGCCGTGGGCCTCGCCCGCGTAGGCGACCACATCGAGGGTGGACATGACCAGACCGGCACCGTTGCCGATGATGCCGACCTCGCCGTCCAGCTTGACGTAGTTGAGGTTCTTGGCCTTGGCGGCGGCCTCCAGCGGGTTGGCCGCGGCCTTGTCCTCCAGGGCCTCGTGGTCCGGCTGGCGGAAGTCGGCGTTGGCGTCCAGGGACACCTTGCCGTCCAGCGCGATGACCCGGCCGTCGGCGACCTTGGCCAGCGGGTTGACCTCGACGAGGAGCGCGTCCTCGGCGACGAAGGTCTTCCACAGGGTGACGAGGATGTCGGCGACCTGGTCGGCGACCTCGGCCGGGAACTTCGCGGCGGCGACGATCTCGGCGGCCTTCTCCGGGGTGACGCCGACACTGGCGTCGACCGGGACCTTGGCGAGGGCCTCGGGCTTGGTGGCCGCGACCTCCTCGATGTCCATGCCGCCCTCGACGGAAGCCATGGCCAGGAAGGTCCGGTTGGTCCGGTCGAGGAGGTACGAGACGTAGTACTCGTCGGCGATGTCGGGCGCGGTCTCCGCGATCATCACCTTGTGGACCGTGTGGCCCTTGATGTCCATTCCGAGGATCTGACCGGCCTTCTCGACCGCCTCGTCCGGGCTGGCGGCGAGCTTGACGCCACCGGCCTTGCCCCGGCCGCCGACCTTGACCTGCGCCTTGACGACGGACTTGCCGCCCATCCGCTCGGTCGCCGCGCGCGCCGCGTCAGGCGTGTCGATGACTTCACCGGCCAGCACCGGTACGCCGTGCTTGGCGAAGAGGTCCCTCGCCTGGTACTCGAACAGGTCCACGCGCGTCCGTCCCTTTTCTGATGATCGCGGTTCCTAGTAGGCGTGGGCGTGCCGCGGAGGGCAACGTGACTGCGATCGTCACAAGGGAGGCGCACACGGTTGACCGGCACGCGGCATGTCCGTCTCGCAGGTTATCCCCGTGGAACGTGGCCTCCTAAATTGCAGCTCACACATGGGTGGTGATAACAGTCACAGATCGCCCACGGGACGGGCCCGGGACCGGGGCCCTTACTGGCCCGGCGGTCAGCGCGCCGCGGTGTCCGGTATGGGCAGCGGGCGCTTCTCGATGGCCGCGGCCATGATGTCCGGGAAGAGGTCGGGAGTGCAGGCGAAGGCGGGCGCGCCGAGCGCCGCGAGGGCCGCCGCGTGTTCCCGGTCGTAGGCGGGGGCGCCCTCGTCGGAGAGGGCGAGCAGGGTGACGAACTGGACCCCGGCGGCCTGCATCGCCGCGACCCGCTTCAGCATTCCCTCCCGGATTCCGCCCTCGTAGAGGTCACTGATCAGGACGACGACGGTATCGGCCGGACGGGTGATGCGCTCCTGGCAGTAGGCGAGGGCGCGGTTGATGTCGGTACCGCCGCCGAGCTGGGTGCCGAAGAGGACGTCCACCGGGTCGTCGAGCTGGTCGGTGAGGTCGACGACGGCGGTGTCGAAGACCACCAGACGGGTGGCGATGGAGCGCATGGAGGCGAGGACCGCGCCGAAGACGGAGGCGTAGACGACGGACGCCGCCATGGAACCCGATTGGTCGATACAGAGCACCACCTCCTTCTTGACCGACTGGGACGCCCGGCCGTAGCCGATCAGCCGTTCGGGGACGACCGTGCGGTACTCGGGGAGGTAGTTCTTCAGATTGGCGCGGATCGTACGGTCCCAGTCGATGTCCCGGTGGCGGGGGCGGCTGATCCGGGCCGAGCGGTCGAGGGCGCCGGTGAGGGTCGACTTCGTCCGGGTGGCGAGCTGCTTCTCCAGCTTCTCGACCACCTTGCGGACCACGGCCCGCGCGGTCTCCTTGGTGGTCTCGGGCATCGCCCGGTTGAGGGAGAGCAGGGTTCCGACGAGATGGACGTCGGCCTCGACGGCCTCCAGCATCTCCGGCTCCAGCAGCAGGGCCGACAGATCGAGCCGGTCGATGGCGTCCCGCTGCATGACCTGGACGACGGAGCCGGGGAAGTACGTCCGGATGTCGCCGAGCCAGCGGGCGACGGAGGGCGCGGAGGCGCCGAGCCCGGCGCCGCGGGAGCCGCCGCGGCCGGAGCCGTCGCCCCGGCCTGAGCCGTAGAGCGCGGTGAGGGTGGCGTCCATGGCGGCGTCGCGGCCTTCGAGGGAGCAGCCGGTGCCGTCGGCCTGGTCGCCGCCGAGGACGAGCCGCCAGCGCCGCAGCCGCTCCCGCGCGGCGTCGGGCCCGGCGGCCGGGGCCGGACCGGCGGCCGGGGCGGGCGCGATGGTGTGGTCGGTGGTCATGTCGCCACCTCCTGAAGGTGTACGGAGCGGTCGTCGGGGGCGCCGAGCAGCAGGCGCAGTACGGGCAGGACGGCGTCGGCCCGGTCCTGGTCGAGGCCGGGGCCGAAGCCGGGGACGGCGGCGGTGTCCGCGGCGGATCCGGCGGCGGCGGCCCGGACTCCGGTGCCCGCGCCCCGCCGGACCAGTTCGCCCAGGGTGCGGCGGAGTCCCGGCTCGTAGGCCGAGAAGGTGCGGCGCAGCAGCGGCAGTACGTCGGTGAAGGCGTCCGGGTGGACTCCGGTGAGCCAGTCGTCGACCAGGCCGAGCAGGCGTTCGTCGTGGAGCAGGAGCATGCCGCCGCCGGACGCGCCGCCGACGAAGCCCTCGATCCAGGCGGCGGCGTCGGGGGGCGGGGTGCCCGGGGAGAGGGCGAGGGCCATCAGCCGGGCGGCCTCGTCCTCGGCGAGTTCGCCGTCGTCGAGGAGGAGCCGGGCGGCCCGGCCCCTGATGACCCCGGCGACGGTGTCCCGGGCGGCGAGTACGCCGAGCACGTCCCGCCAGCGGTCGGGCAGGTCCCCGGCGCCGGGGAGGAGTCCGATCGCGGTGTGGACGGAGTCGAGCCGCTCCCGCATGGCGGCGGCACCGTCCGCGTCGAGTCCGGCGCAGGCGGGCGGCAGTCCGACGCAGATCCGGTCGGCGAGGCCGGTGGCGACCCCGGCGAGGGCGGCGGTGTCCGTGGTCCGTACGTCGCCGTAGCGCAGGGCGCGGGCGAGGGCGGGCAGGGCCTCGGCGAGATGGGCGACGTCGCTGTCGAGCGCCGCGCGGTCGGCGAGGGTCCGCATCACCACGGGCAGGGCGTCGGTGAGTTCCGCGAGGAGGCACTGTTCGGCGAGGACCGTGATGGCGGAGAGTTCGGTGGCGACCGCCGCGTCGTGTTCGGCCCTGGCGGTGGCGGCGGCGAGCACGGTGGTCCCCCAGACCCCGGCCTCGGCGATCTTGACGTGGAGTTCGGGTTCCCAGCGGAGCCGCCAGGTCTCGCGGAAGGTGCCGGTCCCGGTCCGTCCGGCGGCGGGGACGCCCCAGTCGACGCCGAGCAGCCGCAGCCGGTGCAGCAGCCGGCTCTTGGCCGTGTCGGTGTCCTTGCGGAGGTCGAGTTCGAGGGTGCGTTCCAGCGCCTCGGGCTTCAGCCGCAGACTGCGCTGGAGCCGGGTGAGATCGCGCTGGAGGGGGACGGCGGGCGCCGAGTCGGGGACCTCGCCGAGGACGTCGCCGACGATCAGCCGGTCCCGGACCAGTTCGAGCGGGACGTCGGAGCCGTCGCACATCACGGCCCTGATCGCGTCGGTGGTCTCGGTGAGGCCGGGCAGGGGGCGACCGCGCATCACGGCGAGGGTCCCGGCGAGCCGTACGGCCTCGATGACATGGGCCGACGAGACGCCCATATCCTCGTCCCTGAGGAGTCCGGCGACCTTGGTGAGCCATCGCTCGACGGGCCGGTCGGGGGCGCTGAAGAGATGCCCGTACCAGCCGGGCGAGTCGATTCCGGCGCCGTAGCCGCTGCCGCGGGCCAGCCGCCGGTGCGTCCACGGCACCCAGGTGGTCTCGGTCCTGACCTTGGGCAGCCCCTTCAGGAGGGCCTTGTCCGCGGTGATGGTCGTCTTCTCGGCGAGCGCCGGGACGTGCCAGGCGCCGCAGACGACGGCGATCCGGTCGCCGAACTCCTTGCGGGCGGCCCGCAGCCGGAGCCGCATATGGGCCTCGCGGACCAGGTCCCGCTCGTGTCCGCCGTGGCCGTAGGTCTCCCGGAGGGCGGCCATGGCCTCGGCGAGGGCGGTGAAGGCGGCGAACGGGTCGTCGGAGCCGCGGTGTTCGACGACGTCCTCCCACCAGCGTTCGGGGTCGTCGTATCCGGCGGCCTCGGCGAGGGCGGCGAGCGGGTCGATCCGCATCCGGTCGGGGTCGGCGTCCTCGGACTCCGGGGAACCGGGCTCGGCGGCGGGGTCGGGTACGGGTACGAGTACGGGCCCGCCGTCCTCGGCGGGGCCGGACGCGGATCCCCCCGGAACCGCGTCCGGCGCCGCCTCGGCCCCCGTGCCGGTGGTGTCCGTGTCGGCGGTGCTGTCGGTGCCCTCGGGCTCGTCCGGGGTGCCGGTACCGCCGTCGGCGCCCGGCTTCGGTTCGCCGCACAGGGCGAGGGAGTGCGCGGCGGGCAGGTCGATGAAGCGCACCGGGACGTCGTTGGCGAGGGCCCAGCGGATCGCCACCCATTCGGGGGAGAACTCGGCGAAGGGCCAGAACGCGGCCCGCCCCGGGTCGTCCACCGCGTGCGCGAGCAGGGCGACCGGTGGCCGGAGCCCCTCGTCGGCGGCGAGCGCCAGCAGGGCGTCGCCCTCGGGCGGTCCCTCGATCAGTACGGCCTCGGGCGCGGCGGCGGCCAGGGCGGCGGCGACGGCCCGGGCGGACCCGGGGCCGTGATGCCGTACGCCCAGCAGCAGCGGCCCGCCGTCACCGGACGGGCAAGCTCCGGCTGTACGCGCGGCCGCGACCTCACCCTTCCGAGTACCGGGCGGCGCGGTCCGCGCGGCCGGTACGGGGCTTCCGGCCACCTCGGGGGCGGTCTCCCGAACCGTCTCGGCGGTGGCGTTCACCGCCGGTTCGGGCCCTCCGGCCGTTACGGCCGCCGCCCGGACGGACATCCCGCCGGACCCTGCCCGGCCACCGACGGGCTTCCGCACCGACGCGGTGGCCTCGGCTCCCGTCATCGCGCCCGTCGCGATCCCCACCGGTTCGGGCTCTCCGACCGAGACGCCCGCCGCCCGGACAGGCGTCCCGCCGGACCCGGCTCGCCCGCCCGCCGACGCCGCGGACACCGGCACCACCCCGACGGGCTTCCCGGCCGTCGCGGCGGACACGGTCACCGTCGGCACCGGCTCCCCCGCCGGTACGACGGCCGCCCGGACGGACATCCCGCCGGACGCGACCGGCCCGCTCGCCGAGGCGGCACGTCCCGCCGCCGCCCGACCGGTCGGCCCGGCCGGCGCGGCGGTCGCGGCTCGCGACGCGGGGCTTCCGGTAACGGCCGGGACGGGTTCTCCGGTCGGGACGGCCGCCCGGAGGGGCGACCCGTCCGACCCGGCTCGCGCGCCCGTCGGGACGACACGTCCGGCACCCGCCGGGGTCGGCCGCCCGGTCGGACCGGTCCGCGCCGCGGTCGGCGCCTTCCCTGCCGTGGTCATGCGCTGACCTCACGGCAGGCGCGGTAGAAGTCCTTCCAGCCGTCGCGCTCGCGGACGACGGTCTCCAGATACTCCTGCCAGATCACCCGGTCGGCCGCCGGGTCGCGAACCACGGCGCCGAGGATCCCGGCCGCGATGTCGGCGGGGCGCAGTATCCCGTCGCCGAAGTGCGCGGAGAGGGCGAGACCGCCCGTGACCACGGAGATCGCCTCCGCCGTCGAGAGGGTCCCCGACGGGGATTTGAGCTTGGTACGGCCGTCGGACGAGACCCCGTCGCGCAGCTCGCGGAAGACGGTGACGACGCGCCGGATCTCCTCGACGCCCTCCGGCACGGCGGGCAGATCGAGCGACCTGCCGATCTGGTCCACCCGCCGGGAGACGATGTCGACCTCGTCGTCGGCCGTCGCGGGCAGCGGCAGCACGACCGTGTTGAACCGGCGGCGCAGGGCGCTGGACAGCTCGTTGACCCCCCGGTCGCGGTCGTTGGCGGTGGCGATCAGATTGAAGCCCCGGACCGCCTGCACCTCCTCGCCCAGCTCCGGCACGGGCAGGGTCTTCTCGGAGAGGATGGTGATCAGGGTGTCCTGCACATCGGCGGGGATCCGGGTCAGCTCCTCCACCCGGGCCGTCATGCCGTCCCGCATGGCGCGCATCACCGGGCTGGGAACGAGCGCGTCCCGGCTGGGCCCGTGGGCGAGCAGCTGGGCGTAGTTCCAGCCGTAGCGGATGGCCTCCTCCGGCGTACCCGCCGTGCCCTGGACGAGCAGGGTGGAGTCACCGCTGACGGCGGCGGCGAGATGCTCCGACACCCAGGTCTTCGCGGTACCCGGGACGCCGAGCAGCAGCAGCGCGCGATCGGTGGCGAGGGTGGTGACCGCGACCTCGACGATCCGGCGGGGCCCCACGTACTTCGGGGTGATCACCGTGCCGTCGGGCAGGGTGCCGCCGAGCAGATAGAGGGATACGGCCCACGGCGACATCCGCCAGCCGACCGGGCGGGGCCGGTCGTCGGCGGCGGCCAGCGCGGCGAGTTCGGCCGCGAAGGCGTCCTCCGCGTGCGGACGCAGGGCGTCTGCGGGCGGCTGTCCGGCGCTGTCGCCGGTGCTTTCGCCAGTGTCTTCGCCGGTGCTGGCCGCGGTGGTCTCTTCGATGGTTCCGGACACGGGTGTGACTCCCCCTCAAACGTCGTTCCGCAAGGTCGGTCCGAGCTGTTCACCACCCTGCACCACCCCACTGACAATTGACCGTTTCCGCAGGTGGAGGCGGGTTCCAGGGGCGTTGTCAGTGGTGCCGCGTACGGTCGGAGACATGAATGCACCGGGGGTTCGCTGGACGCCGGAACAGGTGCTGTCACTGGCTCCTGACGCGGCATCACAGAAGGCGGGGAACAAGCTCGCCACGGCCGGACCGTGGTCCGGCGCGGGAAGCGACGGAGAGGGCGCCGTCTGGGGGTTGTGCAAGGGCAGCGGCAAGAAGCCGTACCAGACGGTCGTCGACACGACCGGGCCCGCGTACAGCTGCAGTTGCCCCAGCCGCAAGTTCCCGTGCAAGCACGCGCTGGGGCTGCTGCTGCTCTGGGCGGGCGACGAGCACGCGGTGAGCGGCGGCACGGCACCCGACTTCGCCGGGGAGTGGCTGGCCGGGCGGCGGAAGCGCGCGGAACAGCAGCGCGAGCGGGACGCGAATAGTGCGGAGAATGCGGGGAGTACGGAGGCGGGCGCGGCCGGGTCCGGCCGCGCCGCCGACACCGACGCCGCCCGCCGCCGGGCCGAGCGCCGGGCCGAGCGGATCACGGCGGGCGCGACCGAACTGGAACAGCGCCTGGCGGACCTGCTGCGCGGCGGACTCGCCTCGGCGGACCACGGCGGATACGGCCTCTGGGAGGAGACCGCGGCCCGGATGGTCGACGCCCAGGCGCCCGGCCTCGCGGCCCGGGTTCGGGAGCTGGGGGCCATCCCCGGCTCGGGCCCCGGCTGGCACGTCCGGCTGCTGGAGGAATGCGCCCTGATCCATCTGCTGGACACGGCCTGGCTGGGCCGGGACACCCTGCCCGAGCCGCTGGCCGCGACGGTCCGCACCAGGGTGGGGATCAGCTCCCCGGCCGCCGGTCCGGCCGTACGGGACCGCTGGCGCGTCCTCGCGCAGTACGACTCGTCCGACGGCAAGGTCACCACCCGCCGCGTTTGGGTCCACGGCGCCGAATCCGGCCGTACGGCCCTGCTGCTCTCCTTCGGAGCGGCCGGCCGCTCCCCCGGGCTCGCCCTGCCCGTCGGGGGCGAACTGGCGGGTGAACTGGTGTTTCACGCCGGAGCGGGACAGCTCCGGGCCGAGCTGCGCGACGACCACCGGATCACCGGCGAACCGGCCGCCCCGCCACCGGGCGGCCCGGTGACGGCCGCCCTCGCCTCCTACGGGCGGGCCCTGGCCGAAGACCCGTGGCTGGAGAGCCGGCCGGTGACGCTCACCCGAGTCGTCCCGGTCCCCGTCCCCTCCGGCGACGGCACCGCCGACGGATGGCAACTGGCCGACGCGACCGGCGACGCGGCGATCCCGCTGGCACCGGCCGCGCTCTCCAGACCCGGCCTCTGGAAGCTCATCGCCCTCTCCGGCGGCGAACCGGTCACGGTCTTCGCCGAATTCGGGCACTCGGGGGCGCTTCCCCTCGCCGCGTGGTCGCCCGCGGCGGGCGCCGAGCCGATACCCCTGGTCTGACCCGGGTCCCCGCCTCGTACCGGGGCGCGGATCCCGGGGTGGCCCGGGAAGCGCCGGAGTGACCGAGTCGGGTCCGTGGTGGTGTCACGGTCACCACGGGGCCGGGCCCGGTCCCGGGCGCCCGGTACGTCCGTCCGTCGTACGAGCCGTCCCGATCAGCACCGCTCAACGATGAACCGCCGGCCATCAACCGAGGAGTCAGCGTCCAGCACCCGACGACACCCACGTCGAAAGCCCGCTCGGACCACGGAATCAACCACCGGAAACGACATCCCTCAACCGCCCGCCGCATGCTCGCGCCAACCGCACCACTCCCGGCGAGCGACCAGGAACGGCACACCCCTTAACCAGTACGGCCCAAGCACCGCCAAACGCCCCCGCCGGGCCGTCGCCCGCCCCCT
Source organism: Streptomyces sp. NPDC020875 (assembly GCF_040641415.1). Taxonomy (NCBI): domain Bacteria; kingdom Bacillati; phylum Actinomycetota; class Actinomycetes; order Kitasatosporales; family Streptomycetaceae; genus Streptomyces; species Streptomyces sp. NPDC020875. Next base: position 101,267 of record NZ_JBFADP010000029.1, read on the forward strand.
GCGCCGGGAGATCATCACCACCATCCTGGTCAACGACACCGTCAACACCGGCGGCTCGACCTTCCTGCACCGGCTGCGGGAGGAGACCGGCGC